>DXYG01000004.1:32769-63264 GCA_019415925.1 Clostridiales bacterium | reverse complement strand
TAGCTTGGCAGTACTAATAGGTCGAGGGCTTGACCACAAGATTCTTTGGTCAGCAAAATGTAGTATTACTTTAACCCTTACATTTCAACTTCTTCTTATCTATCCGCTACCCTTTATTCAGTTTTCAGGGTGTTACCCTTTAATATACACCGAGTAATCGGTGAGCACTTTAAATTTTATGCACCGCAAATGCGGTGCTTTTTGTTTATTCTTTTTTAATTTCTACGGTATTCAGATTGAAAATTCTACAATAATATAATATAATATAATTATCGGAGGTGAGCGGATATGTGTAACAGAAATCAAGCTGTTGAAATATTAAAAAAGGTCTATGAAAAAACCTTGCCAATGTTCAAGTGCATCGACAGCGCATATCTTTATGGCTCCTATGCACGTGGTGACTATAACAATGAGTCTGACGTCGATATACTGTTGATTGTTGACTTATCGCAAGAAGAAATTTCTGATAAAAGAATGGCTGTTGCTTCTGTTTCAAGCGAGTTGAGTCTTGAATACGGCGTTACCGTATCTGTTACCATCAAGCCGAAAGTTCAGTTCAACCGTTATTTTTCGGTTCTGCCCTTCTACCGGAATGTTTTGAAAGAGGGGATAAAGTATGCCGGCTGATGAAAAAATTAACTTGTCAAAAGTCCGTATTGAAAATGCCAAGGAATGTTTGAACGCCGCAAAGAGTTTGTACGAAATCGGCAGTTATAAAAGCGCTGCTAACCGTTCCTATTATGCTGTTTTCCATTCCATGAGGGCAATTCTTGCACTTGACGGTATTGATATGAAACATCATAGCGGTATAATATCTGAATTTCGCAGATTGTATATAAAAACAGGCGTGTTCGATACCGAACTTTCAACAATAATTTCCGCTCTTTTTGATATAAGAACAGAGAGTGATTACGATGATTTTTATGTGATTTCAAAGCAAGAGGTTAAGGAACAACTTGCAAATGCTGAATTATTTTATAGTGAAATTAAGAAATATTTATCGGAATTAATGGCTGAATAACAAAAATGCTGTCAGAGTTCAGACAGCATTTTTTATAATGGAGGAAAATTTATGAAAGTGCCGTCTGTTTCAGATGCTGAAAAGTTTTTAAAAGAAGCCGAAAAGCTGAATTCCGGTTTGTGGATTGCGCATAACAGAACAGCAGGCTTTTGCGCAAGGTTGATTGCCGAAAGGTGCGATAACCTGAATTCCGAATATGCCTATGTTCTCGGTTTGCTCCACGATATCGGCAGGCGAGAGGGCGTTACGGATATGAAGCATATAATTGACGGCTACAGATTTATGCTTTCAATGGGCTATGACGATAGCGCACGAATCTGCCTTACGCACTCATTTCCGTACAAAAACATAAATTCCTATAACGGCAAAAACGATTGCAACGAGGAAGAAACCGAGTTTATACAGACTTTTCTTGAAAATACGGAGTATGACGATTACGACAGATTAATTCAGTTTTGTGATGCAATATCCTTTCCGGACGGCGCAACATTTCTCGAAAAAAGACTTGTTGACGTCGTTATGCGCCGAGGCTTTAACGATTACACTGTGCAGAAATGGAAAGCGTTTTTTGAATTGAAGGAGTATTTTGACAACAAATCGCAGTCGGATATTTATAAAATTTTAAATGTGAGTATATAAATCTTAAAAAATACTAAAATTAAACCAAAAAACAATTAATAAATGTTAATGACCACCTCTGCGGTAAATTTCGCAGGGGTTGTTTTAAATTTTGCAACTTTTCACCGATTTCAAAAGTGTTATGTACAAAGGAGGGGTGATGATGAATGAATTATTCAGCGCTGATGATTTCATTGCCAAAGCCGTAAATGAATATTCCGACACCATTTACAGGGTTGCTCTGAACATAACCAAAAATAAGGACGACGCATTTGACGCTTGACAGGAGGTTTTTGTAAGGCTCATTAAAAATAAACATAAGATAAAGAACGCCGACCACCTGAAGGCGTGGCTGATTCGTGCCGCCGTAAACTGCGCAAAAAGCAGTAAAACCTCGGCTTATATCCGTTATGGCGTACCGCTTGACGATATTGCAGAGCAGAGCGTGACGGACAAGACGAGTGACAAAACGCTGTTTGAGTCCGTTATGTCGTTGCCGCCGAAGTACAGCGCCGTTATTTATCTTTTCTACTACGAAGATATGAAGATATCCGAGATTGCGAAAGTCCTTGACATAACGCAGTCGGCGGTGAAGTCACGGCTTGTTCGGGGCAGAAAAAATCTTAAAAAAATCATTGAAAAGGAGCAGAGCTATGATTGATAACAACGATTTTGACAGAGAAACATATAAAAAAGAAGGCGAAAACGTAAAATTAAGCAGAACACAGAAGGAAATTCTGCTTGAAAAAATGCGTGAGGCTGACAGTCAGTTTGAAAGTGAAGAAAACAAACCTAAGAAGAGTAAAATTTTCTATTCAGCGTGGATAAGAGCAGTAGCCGCCTCGCTTGCGGTTGCGATGGTCGGAACCGCTTGTTATCTGGGATTTACAAATTTCAATAAAGCATCTGAAAATAATGGTGCGACAACCTTTGACGACAGCAAAAAATCCAACGGAAACATATTTTCAATTACGGCTAATGCGGCTGAAATCGAGAACAAGTCGGTAATAGGTATGTTTTCGGGGATAAGCGGCGGTCAGTTTCTGATGAGGGACTTTGAAAAAGAGGATTCCCTTTACCGCAATAAACAGGGAAAGGTCGATTATTTTAATGACTACGAACTGACACAGCTTAGTGTGAAAGGAAGTAACGTAGAAAGCGTAACATTTACCTCAAACCGAAAAAGCATATATTTTGTTATTAACCCGAATGTTTTTGAAAATTCCGCAGACGAAACAGACGATGAATCATATAAGATATACGATGACGGTTACAGTCAATTGAAAAAGATAGCCGATACGGGCGATTTTTCCGATTATGACAGCCTTGAAAATTCGCAGTACACCAAGGCGGAATTTGAAGAACACGCTGACGGCTTGTACGGAGAATTCTGCGACAGGTTTACTTATACGCTGAAAAATCCGACGGATAAGGAGCAGATAATTGAAATCGGTCAGGTTATAAGTCTTGTTGTTGAAACAGACAGAACAGACAGCGGGATTGACGAAATTATGAATGAATTTTGTGAGTTGAGCGATAAATTACTTTCATTAAGAGCCGAAAACCGTAGTGCCAACGGAGAATTCGGAATAGTATCTGATGAAGAAAACAAGCTTGAGAAAAAAATGGAAAAGCTGAACAATCAGATGGTGCAAAAGACGGTAGACGGTGCAGTAATTGATGTTACAGTTAAATTTACCGACGGCAGTACGCAGACTCAAAAAATCAATGTCGGATACTATGAGAGCGAGGAGGACAGCGAGTATTTTTCACCGAATATTACATTCAGTCTGGCTTGAAATACGCATCGGGTATGACAATAGAATCATATTGACCTGTATAAAAATCACCCCCACGAGCAATTGCCGTGGGGGTGATTCATATTAATTTTGGCTGACTGTGTTTTGCCGCTTATCAGTTACCTGTGACTAAATATTTCTGAATAAGTGTTGAGTCCTTGACGTTTACTGTGTTGTCGCCGTTTACGTCAGCGGCGGCCTGTTGTTCAGCTGTAAGCTGTACAAGAGAGGAGACGTACTTCTGTACGATTGTAGCGTCGTTGACGGTGATTTGAGAATCGCCGTCTATATCTTTTACCGTATAATCAGGCTCTTTGTTGTCAAGGCTGACGAATTTATAGCCTTTAAAATTTGCAAATCGTTCGGCATAGCTGCCGGTATAGCCGTATATTGTAAGGTCGTCAATTTCCATGAAAGCATAGCTGTCAATGCTTGTTACACTTTCGGGAATTGTGATACTTTTCAGATTTTTACAGGCAAAGAATGCATAACTGTTAATGCTTGTTACGCTGTCAGGAATTGTTACCGAGCTCAATTGTGGGCAGGATGAAAATGTGCCGCTGTTGATAACGGTTACGCCGTCAGGAATTTCAAATTTCTCAAATAAACATCTTCCGAATGCACCGCTGCCGATGGTTTTAACGCTCTTTGGAATGTTTATGTCTGTCAGACTTTCGCAAACGCTAAATGCGCCTGCACCTATTTCTGTTACGCCTTCGGGCAGGCTGACGCTTTTAAGATTGATGGCGTTTTCACACAGATTACTGCTTATGGTTGTTACGCCGCTCGGAATTTCCAGACTTTCAAGTGAAATGCAGTACTGGAATGCACCGCTGTCAATTTTTGTGATTGTGTCGGGAAGGTCAATTGTCTTGAGGCTTGAACAGCTGTAGAAAGCCCCGGCCCATATTTCTGTTACGCCTTCCGGTATGGTAACGCTCTCAAGGTCGGAACAGCCCCAGCAGATATCCATATCAATTATCTTGATGTCTTTCGGGAATTCAAGCGATTTTAGCTTTTCACAGCGGTTGAAAGCAAATCCGCCTATGCTTGTAACGCTGTCGGGAATTGAAATGCTCTGCAAGCTTAAGCAGGTGTCAAAGCAGTAACTGCCTATACTTGTAACTCCGTCGGGAATAGTAATGCTTTCAAGGCTTTCGCACAGGAAGAAGGTTCTGTCGTTTATTATTTCAATGCCGTCGGGAATGTCGATGCTTTTAAGCGCTCTGCAATATGAAAAAGCACTTTGTCCGATGCTTTTAAGATTTTTCGGCAGAGTTATGCTCACAAGACTTGTGCAGTCTGTGAAGGTGCCTGCCTTTATCTCGGTTATGCTTTCGGGAATTACCATTGTTTCAAGGCTCTTGCATTCATAGAAAGCAGATGTACCGATTGATGTAACGCTGTCGGGGATTGTTAAGCCTGTCAGGCTCTGACAACTTGCAAACGTATCTGCACCGATGATTTTTACTGTATTGGGAATTGAAATTTCGGTAAGGCTTTTGCAATTTTCAAAGGCGTAATCGGCAGTTGTAAGAGTACCTTTTTTAATTTCAAATCTGCCCTCGGCAGACGTTCTGACTCTTATAAGGTGATTGCCCAGATAAAGAGCGTTGTCTTGCCAGTTATCGGCGTTGTTGTAGAACGCTGTGTTGTAAAACGCACGTTCGCCGATTTTGGTCAGACTGTCGGTTACGTTGATTTCGGCAAGCTTTGTACAGCCTTCAAACGCACTGCTTCCGATGCTTTTAACGTTTTCGGGAATAGTAACGCTCTGTAGCCTTGAACAGCCCCAAAAAGCATCATCGCCGATTGCAGAAACAACGTGGTCATTAATGGTTTCGGGAACGCTGTATGAGGTTGCCGTTGTATAATAACTTATGATTTTTGCAGTACCGTCGCTCAGAACAGTGTATTTCAGTTCGCCTGAAACCGAAGAATCCTGTTCGGAAATTTCAACCGCATTAACGCTGAACTGTGCAACAACCGATGTGCTAAAAAGCAAAATCAGAGCTAAAATTGCACACGAGAATTTTTTAATTTTCATATTCATACCTCCTAGAAGAAATGTATTTTATAATACAAAAAGAATCGTCATAAGCCAAAGCAACAAAAAATTCAGAATCTCGCCGCTTAATATATACACTATACCACATATAATAGTGCAATGCAATATAAAAGCCGACAAATAACGGATA
This sequence comes from Clostridiales bacterium, assembly GCA_019415925.1. Taxonomy (GTDB): domain Bacteria; phylum Bacillota; class Clostridia; order Oscillospirales; family Acutalibacteraceae; genus Ruminococcoides. Next base: position 57,628 of record DXYG01000004.1, on the reverse strand, counting down.
TGATTGCAGGTTGAGAATTTTTTAACGCAGTTTTTTCTTTTGATTGAAAACAGCAAAAAAAAATGATAGAATAAATCAATAAATAAATCGGGGGTGAGGTTTTGCAGGGCGTTAATTTATCACATTCGGGAACTGAAACGAAGAAGGATATGCAACAGCTTTTTGAGTCGCTCGGTACTGTTCGCAGTTTTGCAAAGGGCGAGATAATCTACCGTCAAGGGGATTTGGCTACTACTTTCTGCTATCTGAAAAAGGGCAGAGTCAGCGTGTTTATGACGTCAATTGACGGAATGGAAAAAACGCTGAACACAGCATCAAAGGGCGAACTTTTGGGTGAGGGTGCGTTTTTTGACAAAAAGCCGAGGGTAAGCTCGGCACGTGCCGTCACAAACTGCGAGGTCGTTATGATTGACGAGCAGACGCTGACAAATTTATTTGCAAAGCACCCAAAGCTTGCGTTTGAACTGCTTGAAATACTGTCAAACAGAATTCGCCTGCTTTCCGCTCAGCTTGACTCGATGACGTTTTTGCAGGCTGACGCAAGAATCGCACGACTGCTTCTGCAAAGCGAAAAGGACGGACGTGTAGCCCTTACTCACGAGGAAATAGCCTCAGCCGTAGGCGTGTCGAGGGTGACGGTCAGCAAAACGCTCGGAAAGTTTTCAGCAAACGGAGATATTTCAACGGCGTACAGAAAAATAGTCATTAAAAATCGTGCCCGACTTGAAGAAATGTCGGAGATGTGAGCAATTTACAATTTAAAATGAATAATTAATAATTTAATTCGGGCAGACAGGTCGTTGTGATTCGTGACCTGCTTGTCCGAATTATTTTATTATAGTCACATTAGAGTCATTTTGCGGGGGTAATATATGCCTGAAAGCTCGGGAGGACTGTCCGGAAAGTCATTCTGTCTTTAATGAAAATTCTATTTGGGAGTGTGTTTTATGGAAATTTTAAGAGTAGAAAACCTTGTAAAAACCTACGGAGAGGGCGAAAACAAAGTTAACGCCGTTGACGATATTTCGCTTTCTGTTGAAAAGGGCGAGTTTGTCGCAATCGTCGGCGCAAGCGGAAGCGGAAAGTCAACGCTTCTGCACCTTATCGGAGGAGTTGACCGCCCCACAAGCGGCAAAATCTGCATTGACGGCAACGATATTACAAAAATGAACAGCGATACGCTGGCGATTTTCCGCAGACGGCAAATCGGAATTGTCTACCAGTTCTATAACCTCATTCCGATTTTGACGGTTGAGGAGAATATCACACTGCCCTGCGACCTCGATAAGAATCCTGTTGATAAAAAACAGCTTGACGAAATTCTCGATACCTTCGGTTTGCGTGCAAGAAGAAAGCACCTGCCAAACGAGCTTTCGGGCGGTCAGCAGCAGAGAACGTCAATTGCACGTGCGCTTATTTCAAATCCTGCGCTTGTGCTTGCAGATGAGCCGACCGGCAACCTTGACACAAAGGCGTCTGATGACATAATGAACCTGCTGAAAATCTCAAACCGAACCTACAACCAGACAATCATAATGATTACGCACGATTTGGAGCTTGCAAAGCAGGCTGACAGGATAATCACGATAAGCGACGGCAAAATTGTTGAGGAGGGTTAAATGTGAACACACTTAATAAACTCACGCTCAAAAATCTGAAACTCAACAAAAGCCGAACGATTGTTACAATCATCGGTATACTTCTTTCGACTGCGCTGATTACCGTTGTTGCAGGAATTGCCGCAAGCGGTCAGCAGACTATGATTGAAGGTCAGATTAACTTTTCGGGTAACTATGATTTGTTCATTTCGGGGAACGCAACGAGCGAGGACGTAAAGGAAATCAAGGCGAACAGGAATGTCGAAACCGTCTATATATGTGATTACGGCGATTTTGTGAGAATACCGAATTACAAAAACGACAAAAGACCGTACGCTTACGTTCAGACTCTGACTTCCAAAGCGTTTACCGACTGCTTTAATCTTCCGCTGAAAGACGGCAGATACCCCGAAAACGGCTCGGAGCTTGTGCTGACTCAGAGCTTTATCAATAACTCCGCAAAGGAATACGAGGTCGGCGAAACAATAACGCTTGAAAAGGGCGTGCGCAAAACCGCTGACGGCAGAGTTATTCCGAATACAAATCCCTACGGACAGGAGCTTGTTTACGACGAACAGGAAGTTATGGGTGAAACCTCGGCTACCGTTTTAGATGTTGAAGAGCATTTTGAGGTTGAGTCGAGCAAGAAATATAAAATTGTCGGCATACTTGACGAATACTATACTCACTGTTTAGAACCTTCGGACAACGGCGCATACTTTCCCATTTTTACCGCAGCGGAGCCGGACGATATTTCAAAGGACGGCTGGCTGTATGTAAAATACACAGACGAGGGCGAGAAAAATTACATTCAGACCACTTCGCAGATTACGGGAGTTTCCGAGGAGCATATAAGGGAATATCTTAACCAGAGCTATGCGCTTGAGGTTGGCGAAACTAAATATAACTATTTCTCCGTAAACACCTCTCTGCTTTCCTACAAGGGATACGCATTGAGCGACAATGCTCTGCAAATGTTTTTCACCCTTGCGGCTATCATCATCGCAATTGTAATTGTCGCAAGCGTGTTTGTAATCCGCAACAGCTTTGCAATTTCAATCACCGAAAAAACAAGGCTTTACGGAATGTTGTCCTCGGTCGGCGCAACGTCACGTCAGATACGTCACAACGTACTTTTTGAGGGCTTTGTGCTTGCTCTTATCGGCATACCTCTCGGAATCCTGTTTGGTATTGGTGTTGTTGCAATTCTCATTCAGATATTAAATGTACTGCTTGTCGATATGCTCAACGGAACTTCGTTTGTCTACAGCGTTCCTGTTTTTGCGATTGTACTTGCGGTTGCGCTGTCGCTCCTTACCATTCTTTTCTCAACTCTTGGCAGTGCATTCAGAGCCTCAAGAATTGCGCCTGTTGACGCAGTAAGGGGCAACCACGACATAAAAATCAAGAAGAAAAAGCAGAAAGCCTACAAATGCCCGAAATTTATCAAAAAGCAGTTCGGTACGGGCGGTGAAATTGCCTATAAGAATCTCAAACGAAGTAAGAAAAAGTACCGCACAACGGTAATTTCAATCGTTGTCAGCGTTGCTGTTTTCATAGCCGTTTCAAGCTTTATTCAGTACGCAACTGAGTACAGCTCAAAATATTACCACGAGGTTGACTATAATCTGTCGGTAGACAGAATGGGATTATACAGTGATTTTGACGAAATGGTTTCGGATTATGAAAATCTTTCAGAGCTTGACGGGGTTAAAAACTGCCGCATTGAAAGTATCTTAGGCGGTTATATCAAAAGTACGGATGGTTTAAAAGACGTTTTAACAGACGACGCAAGCATTTACAATTTTACTTCTGCCGAGAGTGATTTTTATTTCGTCGAGCTTTTAGCCTTTGATGATAACACCTACAAAGAAAAAATTAAAGAGCTTGGTCTTGATTATGATAAGGTCAAGGACAAGGGTATTCTTGTAAATAACTTTCAGTATTTTACGGAGGACAGCAAACCGCAAAAGGGCGAGCTTTTCAAAGCCGATAAGGTGAAGTCACTTAATGTCAGGGAGAGTAACGACCCTGCATATGAAGAATATTACAAAAGTGCCGATATTGAAATTGCTAAGGTTTATAATACCACTCCCGAGGCGCTGAAATACTTCCGTCCTTCCGAGAGTGATGTTTATTTGCTTGTAAGTTTTGACACCCTGAAAAATAATTACGATATAGATTATCTGAGCACAGGAATTTACATTAACGCTGAAAATGCAAACGAGCTTGAAGAAACAATATCAAAGCTTGACGGCGGTCAGACCTTTGCGGTGTATAATGTCGAGAAAATGGCGAATATGTACAACGCAATGACGCTTGTAATCAGCATTTTTGCCTACGGCTTTATAATCGTAATTTCGCTTATCGGCGTGACAAATATCTTCAACACAATCACAACGAATATGCGCCTGAGGAGCAAGGAATTTGCAATGCTCAAGTCAATCGGAATGACAAAGCGTGAATTCAACCGAATGATACGTCTTGAAAGCCTGTTCTACGGCGTTAAGTCGCTGATAATCGGAATACCGCTCGGACTGCTTGCAGGACTCGGAATTTTCAAGGCATTTTCAATGAACCTTGCCACCGATTTTGTTGTGCCGTATACGGCTATTTTAATCAGCATTGTGTTCGTGTTTGCGGTTGTGTGGCTGATTATGAGATTCTCAATTTCAAAGGTGCAGAAACAGAACATTATCGAAACAATCCGTAACGATAACATTTAGTTGACAGGACAGTGATAATAGAGGATAATTTATATATAGGAAACGTTTGCTTTATGCCGTAGGGGACGGCTTCCCGGACGTCCCGAGGCATAAATTGTATAACAATTTATGCATTATGGCGAACACAGTTCGCCGCAGACTGTCGAATAAGAATATACTTCAAATTTGTAATAGTCAAATTTTGTTATATAGCCAAGCCTTCCCTTGAGGGAAGGTGGCGCAGCGATTTATCGCTGTGACGAAAGGGTGGTAGGTCAGATGAACTTGTATATATCAGGAAAAGTTCATCTTCACCCCTCAGTCATTTTGCAAGCAAAATGACAGCTCCCCTTTTGAGGGGAGCCTTGGATATAATGGCAAAGTTTTGTTGTTGTAAATTTTGCGTTTCTTTGAAATATAACTTTTTATACAAGCTGTGGCGAACACAGTTCGCCGCTACAATGATTTCACACTCCACTCTTAAAAGGTACAAAACTATGAACATTCTTCTGATTGAGGACAACAGAATAATCTCAAAGGGCGTTGTCTATGCGCTGGAGCAAAACGGCTGTTCGGTAACGCTCTGCGAGAGCTTTAGTTCTGCCCTCTGCACAGCACCGTTTGACTTTGATTTGATTATCATTGATATAACCCTGCCCGACGGCAACGGCTTTGAGCTGTTTGACGAAATCCATCGTCTGAGTGATTCACCGATAATTTTCCTCACCGCTATTGACGACGAGGACATCGTTGTAAAAGCCTTTGACCTCGGTGCAGACGACTACATAACAAAGCCGTTTTCAATGCGTGAACTGCTCGCACGAATCCGCAGACTGACTTCAAAAAACAGCGCAAAATCAAGCCTTGTCACACTCGGAGAAATAAGCGTTGAACTTGAATCTCGTGAGGTTTACAAAAACGGCGCAAGGGTGGAACTGACTGCGCTTGAATACAAAATCTTTTCAATCCTCGCCCGCAACTGCGGCAAAACCGTCACACGTGAAATTATCCTCGAAAAAATCTGGGATATTGCAGGCAACTACGTAAACGACAACACACTCACCGTCTATATAAAGCGTATCCGACAAAAGCTCGGTACGGACAGAATCAAGACCGTTAAGGGCGTGGGCTACAGGCTGGAGGAAGAATGAAACGTTCGCAAAAATTTTTAGTGATATTTCTTGTGCTGACAGCCGTTTTTTCAGCCGTCACCGCCGCAGTATCGGCTTTTGAGCTTGGAAGAGTGCGGAAAAACACCAACAGCGCAGTGGTGCAGATAATTGAAAACGTAAAGGAAAAATATCCCGAGGTTTCAGAGCGTGAACTTGCCGAAATTTTAAACGCTAAGTCGGGAAATCCGCAGAGTGAAAGCAGTCTGAAAAAATACGGAATCGACCTTGACATCGACTGGGCGGTTTACCAAAATGATAACCTTGGTTTTATTATCATAATTGCAAACGCAGTTTTATGCGCCGTTTCCTGCCTTGCACTCACAGCAGTTTTTCTTAAATACTGCAAAAGTCAGAAAGCGGAGTCGGAACGCCTTGCAGGCTATCTGCGCAAAATTAACCGCAGAAATTACGACCTTGAATTAAAAGCAAACAGCGAGGACGAAATGTCACAGCTCCAAAGTGAAATCTACAAAACCACAGTAATGCTCAGGGAGCAGGCGGATAATTCGCAGAGGAATAAGGAGAATTTAAAGCAGTCGCTTTCAGATATTTCCCACCAGCTCAAAACTCCGCTCACGTCAATTATGGTAATGCTGGACGACATTATCGAGGACGAAAATATGCCCGAGGATATCCGCCGTGATTTCCTGAATGATATACGCAGGAGCAGTAACTCAATCAGTTTCCTTGTTCAGTCAATTCTCACGCTGTCAAAGCTTGACGCAAATTCAATTGTGCTGAAAAGCAGGATGGAAAGCGTGAAGAATATTTTAGACGAGTGCGTAAAAAACACCGCAGTTCTTGCAGAGATAAAGGGCGTTGAAACAAGCGTTGAGTGCGACGAAAGCTTAACGCTTGACTGCGACTTCAAGTGGCTTTGCGAAGCGATTACGAACATTGTCAAAAACTGCATTGAGCACACAGATGAGGGCGGATTTGTAAAGCTGAAGGCTGAAAAAACCTCGCTCTGCACAAAAATCACCGTAACGGATAACGGCTGCGGAATTGCAAAGGAAGATTTGCCGCATATTTTCGAGAGATTCTACAAGGGCAGAAATCGTGATGAAAACAGCGTCGGAATCGGACTTGCGCTTGCAAAGACGATTGTTGAAAAAAGCGGAGGAAGTATCTGCGCCGACTCAGAACAGGGCAAGGGAACGAAATTTACGATTACGATATTCGATATAATCAACAGCCAATAAATGTATATATAAAAACGTGAAAACACCTTGACAATCATACAGCTTGTGTTATAATAAAGGTATAAAAATATTTTACCACAATATTTTGTATGTTTTCATTACTGACGGGCGGATTGCAAAATCCGCCCAAAATTCTTTTTAGAGGATTTTTAATTAACAATTTACTGCTCTGTTACAGCTAAAAGCATACAACTGTTAAGTAACAAAAGTAGGGAACGACCCCTGTGTCGTTCCTATATAAGTTAAATGAATGTCAGTTAGGAACGACACAGGGGTTTCTGCCCCTTAATAAGGGGAACGAGGGGTTTTGGGCAATTGCCGTACCGTTCCCTACACTAATAAAATATGTATTGTAAACCAAATTTGACACCAAAAGTAAATTCCGGTTGATTGTAAAGGTACATTTTATCTGTTATTCTATTGTCAAAGGGGTGTGAAAAAGTATGATTGGTATGAATCTGAAATATTTTCGCAAACGCAACGGTCTTTCTCAGGAGGAGCTTGCCGAGAAAATTGAAGTTTCACGTCAGTCTGTTGCCAAGTGGGAAAGCGGAGAAACTCTGCCCGATATCGTAAAGTGCAGAGAGCTTGCAAACCTTTTCGGCACGACGATTGACAGCCTGATTAACTACTCGTTTGAGGAGGAAAAGCTCGTTGAAAACGAAACCGACGGCAAATTTGTTTTCGGAATCGTCAAGGTGGGCGAGCGAGGTCAGGTTGTAATTCCCAAGCACGCAAGAGAGGTTTTCAAAATCAACTCGGGCGACAAGCTTGTAGTTCTCGGCGACACCAAACAGGGCGGAATCGCTCTGGCGAAAATTCCGGGTTTGGAATCATCTTTTAAATAACTCCCCTAAAAATATTTAGTCGGTGATAAAATGTACGCAATTAAAACAACTAACCTAACGAAAAAATACAAGGACAAAACTGCCGTTAATTCGCTCAATCTTACCGTAAACAAGGGCGAGCTTTACGCTCTTCTCGGCGTGAACGGCGCAGGCAAGTCCACCACAATCAAAATGCTGTCCTGCCTTGTTCCTCCCACAAGCGGCGACGCACTTCTGCTCGGTAAAAGCATTGTAAGCGAAAGCTCAAAGGTGAAACAGCTCATCAACGTTTCTCCGCAGGAAACCGCCGTTGCCGAAAAGCTCTCGGTACGTGAAAACCTCGAGCTGATTGCAAGAATTTACGGCGCCGACAGAAAAAGCGCAAAGAGCAAGGCTGACGGTATGATTGAAAAATTCGATATGCAGGAAATCGAAAACAGCCGTGCAAAAACTCTTTCGGGCGGCTGGCAGAGAAGGCTGAGCATTGCAATGGCGCTTATCTCCGAGCCTGAAATTCTCTTTCTTGACGAGCCTACTCTCGGTCTTGACGTGCTCGCTCGCAGAGAGCTGTGGAGCGTGATTGAAAAGCTCAAGGGCAGAATCACGATTATCCTCACCACCCACTACCTTGAAGAAGCCGAGTCGCTTTCCGACAGAATCGGAATTATGGCTAAAGGCGAGCTCAAAGCCGAGGATACGGCTGAAAATCTCAAACGCCTTGCCGATACCGACAGCTTTGAAGAAGCGTTTATCAGAATTGCCGGGGAGGGTGTAAAATGAGAACTTTTGTCTTTGCTTCACGAAACACAAAGGAAATTCTGCGTGATATGATTACGTTGTTTTTCGGGCTTGGTTTTCCGCTTGTGCTTATGGTGCTTTTGTCGGCTATCAATTCAAGTATTCCTCAGGAAGCCGCCGAAGCTACAAAGCTGTTTCAGATTCAGAACCTTGCGCCGGGAATCTCTGTTTTCGGTTTAAGCTTTATTTCTCTGTTTTCGGCTCAGCTCATTTCAAAGGACAGAACAACCTCGTTTGTTCTCCGCCTGTTTACGTCACCTTTGAAAGCGTTTGAGTTCATACTCGGCTACACTCTGCCGCTTGTGCCTATGTCTCTTGCGCAGACTGTTATCTGCTATATTGCTGCAATTTTCTTCGGACTTGAAATAACGCCGAACATACTTCTTGCCGTAGTTGTCAACATTCCGATTGCGCTTGTGTTTATCGCACTCGGACTGCTCGCAGGAACATTTCTCAACGAAAAGGCAGTCGGCGGAATATGCGGCGCATTGCTTACCAACCTTTCGGCTTGGTTTTCAAACATCTGGTTTGATACCGCACTTGTCGGCGGCTGGTTTGAGTCAATTGCAAACGCACTGCCGTTTGCCCACGCAGTAAATGCCGCTCGCTATGCCGTTTCGGGCGAATATGCCGAGATTATGCCCGAGCTTTTGTGGGTGATTGTCTATGCAGTCGTACTGCTTGCGCTGGCAATTTCGGCTTTCACAATAAAAATGAAAAGGAATAAATAAATGCAGAAAAACCTTTCCGCTCCCTCGGTGCGCTATCACCTGATTGACGCATTAAGAGGCTTTGCACTTGTTAATATGGTGCTATTCCACCTTATGTACGATATTTTCAATATTTTCTCAGCCGGAACAGGCTGGAACAGCGAACCGCTCACAATAATATGGGAGCGGTTTATCTGCTGTTCATTCATAATTCTGTCTGGCGTGTCGTTCAATTTTTCGCACCACCCGTTCAAAAGAGGAATAATTTTAAACGCCTGCGGCTTTCTGATTACGGTTGTTACGGTGCTTGTTATGCCGAGTCAGGCGGTTTGGTTCGGAATTTTAAACTTCCTCGGCTGTGCAATGATGATTTCATATCCGCTTAAGGCTTATCTTGAAAATATCAAGCCTGTCGTCGGAGCAATAGTCAGTCTGCTTTTGTTTGCTTTTTTGTACGGTGTACCCGAGGGTTACGTCGGCTTTTTCGGTATTGAGCTTTTCAGCCTGCCCGAATTTCTGTACGGCATAAAAGCTCTTGCGTTTATCGGATTTCCGTCAGCCGATTTCCACTCAACCGACTATTTTCCGATAATTCCTTGGATTTTTCTCTTTTTGTCGGGATATTTTGCGTGGAGGGTAATCAAAAACTGCAACGCTGACAGATTTTTTATGCGGAAAGTGCCCTTTTTCGATTTTATAGGACGTCACACGTTGATAATCTATCTTCTTCATCAGCCGATTATTATGGGAATTTTAGAAATTATAAGTATGTTGTCGTAGAAATTAGCAAACGTAACCGATTATATCAACATTATTGTGACAAAGAAACCTTTCCGTAGGGGACGGCTTCCCAGACGTCCCTATGCATAAATTGTCATACAATTTATGCATTATGGCGAACACAGTTCGCCACTACAATCATCTAAATGAAACGAGCCGGCATTGTTAAATGTCGGCTCGTTTCGGGAGAGAGTATATTTTAAGAAGAAAGAACTTTTACTAATATCTGAATTAAATCCTAAATATCTTTTTGGCATATTTTCCGCCATACTTCGTGAGCTGTCCTCGAAATGCGTCAGCATTTCTGCGGAATCTCACTTGTATGCCAAAAAATCTGCTCAAAAATCTAATATAGTTTTTAATTAGATATTAGTATTGCAAACTTTCGTAGTTGTTGAACTTACATATGTATTACTTTTTGCCTACCGGCATACATTCGGAGCAAAGCTCCATACTGTACACCATATTGTCTTTTGCGACCATTGTAATCGGGGTTTTCGGTGCAAGCTTGTTGAACATTACAAGAAAGCTGTCATCGCCTCCGTCGTGCATACCCGTTACGACACGCTCGACGTTGTTTTCTTTTACAAACTCAGCAACGGCGCTCGGTGCGTCGTCGTGGAACAGAACAGTCATATCCGCACCCGATTCCTTTGAAACAAGGTAAAGATATTCAATCTGGTCGCTGACGGTTATGTAATTGCTTGTTGGCTTTAAAATGCTGAGCACCCTGAGCTCACAGCCGCAGTCGTCGGCGATTTTCTTTGCCGTTTTGATGATTCTGTCGCAGTCGTACTGGCTTGTAACGCATGCGAGTACCGACGACCTGTTTTCTTTCATTATGTTGTCACCTCCTTTTGTTATTGTGCTTATATCATACAAACCGTTTATGAAAGCTGTATATTGTTAATGTGAATTTATTGTGAAAATTATGGAAACGCTGAGTTTTGCAAAAATAGTAATTGAGTATAAAAGAGTAAAAACGAGTATTTTAGCGATTTTAAGAGATTGTTCAGACGTAAATTAAATTTTTTCAAAAAAGTGTTGACTTTAAGAAAAATATATACTATAATCATATCTGCACGAAAAAAGACAGGAGGAAATGTTATGTCAACATATTTAGCTAAGAAAAGCGAAATTGAACGCAGCTGGTATGTAATTGATGCAGCAGGCAAGCCCCTCGGACGAGTTGCAGCTCAGGCAGCCGTTCTTTTAAGAGGTAAGCACAAGGCTACATTTACACCCAACGTAGACTGCGGCGACCACGTTATCATCATCAATTGTAAGGACGCTGTTTTAACAGGCAACAAGCTCACTCAGAAGAAGTGGCAGCGCCACACAGGCTATATCGGCCATCTCAAGGAAACACGTTACGATACTCTTATGGCTACAAAGCCTGAAAAGGCTATGGAGCTTGCCGTTAAGGGTATGCTTCCCAAAAACACACTCGGCAGAAACGCACTTTTAAGATTAAGACTCTTTGCCGGTGCAGAACACAACCATCAGGCTCAGAAGCCCGAAACGGTTGAAGCTTAAGAAGGAGGCAGAATATAATGTACGATAAGACACCTTATTTTTACGGTACAGGCAGAAGAAAAAGCTCTGTTGCAAGAGTAAGACTTTATCAGGGCACAGGCAAAATCACAATCAACGACCGTGACATCGACGATTATTTCGGTCTTGAAACACTCAAGCTCATCGTTAGACAGCCCCTCGCTCTTACAGAAACTGACGAGAAGTTCGACGTCGTTTGCAGAGTAGCAGGCGGCGGCGTAACAGGTCAGGCAGGCGCAATCCGTCACGGCATTTCAAGAGCACTTCTTCAGTATGACACAGAGAACCTCCGTGGCAAGCTCAAGAAGGCAGGCTTCTTAACTCGTGACCCGAGAATGAAAGAGCGTAAGAAATACGGTCTTAAGGCAGCTCGTAGAGCACCTCAGTTCAGCAAAAGATAATCTTTGTGCTTTCCAGCACGCTTCAAGGCTACTGTTTACAGGGTTTTTGGAGTATTCAGACGGTTTGAGATGTGCTTAAATGTGTTAGATAAGCAACAAGCAAGTAACACATAAGTAACAACAGTTCTCAACCTCAATAAGCAATCAAAAGAGATGTTTTTCTAAGTTCAGAAAGACATCTCTTTCTTTTTTTCTTTTAGATTTTATTGATTGCATTGATTAGCACCTCAACGTCTAAATGTGTGTACACTCTTTCGGTCATCGTCATAGCGCCCGAGTGTCCTACAATCTTTTTAATTGTGGTTTGGTCAACCTGTGCTTCCGCCAGCATTGAGATACAAGTGTGTCTTGTACAATGCGGTGTATGATCCATATTCAGATTGACCATAAGCGGCGTAAAATAACTATCGTAGTAATTGCGGTAATCAAACTTGTTTCCGTTTTCGGTATGGAGCAGATATTCGTTTTCGCCGTCGTTGTACCAGTTCGTAAAGAACGGCAGTACCTTGTCAGCAATCGGTACTCGTCTGATTCCGTTTTCTGTTTTACTGAGCTTGACATCAAAATACTGTTCGTTCAGGTTTACGTCCTCTCGCTTGAGATTCAGCATTTCAGAAATCCTCACACCCGAATAAATCAGCATAAGGACGATCTGATAATACTTGTCGTCGGACGTTTTCCATAAGCGGTCGATTTCTGCTTTGGTGAACTTTTCACGATCCCTTTTGTTCGGGTTGCGGTCTTTATGCTTTACGATGTCCACATATTCGGAGTAGTCCTTATTGCACAGCTCATTTTTCATTGCGTATTCATAGAGCTGATTCAAAAGCACTTTTAGCTTCCTCAGTGTGGGATAGTTCTTTCCGCAGGTGTCCACGACGTTTTGCAGCTCTGCAAGCTTGATTTCCTTGAATACCTTGTCGTAAAGCGGAGCACAGGCTTTATATGAAGCCTTGTAGCCCTTTACATTGGAATCCGATACCGTCGGAAACTTTTCCGCAGACCAACACTCATACACTTCCTTGAATGTAATCTTGGAAGCGGACACGTCAAAGGGATTGTTGTTGTAGTCAGCAAGCATTTGCAGAGCCTCCGATTTGGTGGCTGCGTAGCCTATGACTACATAGTCCTGAACCTTCTTGTCTGTTTTTTTGTCAATGTGCCAGCCGATAGTTTTTCTGACCATATAGGGTTTTCTACGCCTACCCGATAGCTTTGTGACGCCGCCGTAACCGTTTGGCAACCTCACTCTCCAAAACCTCCTTGTGTTTTTTATTTATGATAAGAGCTTATTGCTCTGTATCACCTTGGTTTGATTGTTCTTGGAACTTCTTTGTGTAGTATTCGTTGAATCTTTTCAAGCGTTCCTCGTTGTCTAATACTTCATATTCTTTGTCTGTCAAGAAATACTCGCTTCGGGATTTGATTTCTTTTTCTTCCCAATCCCGGAACATATCATAGTCGATTTTGTAGGTTTCAAAACTCTCACGATTGTAGTCGAAGTTTCTTAACATTGTATAAAGCGAATTGTTTCCCTCTGCTTCGTGAACATCGAATACAAGCGATACCTTTCTGATCGTTTCAGGGCCTTTGGTAAATTCGACCTCAAAGCGTACATCCTGTTTTCTGTCCAGTTCAAAGAGATATGCATATACATCGCCCATTGTTTCCAGTTTAATATGCGACGAATCGTAGCCCATCAAGTAATTGATGGGCATTTTTAATATGTTCGCTATCTGTTCCAAGACAGAGACGGACATATCTATTTCTCCGCTCTCGTACTTCTGCACGGTGCGGAGTGATTTTCCTAATTGTTCCGCAAGCTCGGTCTGACTAATCCGAAGCTGCTTGCGCTGTTTGGCGATTCTTTCACCGATTAAGGTTTGCAAATTATCCATTTCGTCATCACCTCATTATAATAATAGCACACCTGTTTGTGAATTGCAAGTGCATTTACGAAATTAAAATACATATTATTTGAATTTAGGTATTGACAAGTCATATAAATACGTATATAATGAATATGCGAACTTAAAGTGCGCAAATAATTAACAGGAGGATATGCTATGGAGAATAAGCTATATATAGATTGTCCAAAATTCACAGGAAGGAACGTTCCTGTTACCGAGATCGCAAAGGCTATCGGCAAAGACGCTCAATATGTCCGTGTTGGTTTGCAACAGGGCATCTTGAAATTCGGCTATGCTATGAAGCTTGACAAATCAAGCGAGTACAACTACTACTGCCCCGACAAAAAAGTCTGGGAAGAAACCGGCTACTTTAGAGATAAAGAAGCCAGCTAAAAGGAGGATTGAACTATGAATGAAAAATACGACCTTTGCGATATTGACGAATCGTATTTACACACGGTCTCGATGACCGAGCTGTTTGACAGCGCCTATCAGAGTAAGCCGCCGATCATCGACGGCTTGCTCTACCGGGGAACATATCTTTTCGCCGGCTCTCCGAAGATCGGCAAGAGTTTTTTGATGGCACAGCTTGCCTATCACGTCAGCACAGGCATAAACCTGTGGGGCTTTGATGTTCGGCAGGGTAAGGTATTGTATCTCGCTCTGGAGGACAACTATCCGAGATTGCAGAAGCGGCTGTATCGTATGTTCGGAACAGCCGAAAACGAAAACCTGTTCTTTTCGGTATCAGCTCATCAGCTCGGCAATGGCTTGAACGGGCAGCTGGACGGCTTCTTACAGAAGCACCCGGATACTTCGCTTGTGATTATCGACACCTTGCAAAAGGTCAGAGAAGTCGGCGGCGAGAATTACAGCTACGCCAATGACTATCAGATCATCACGAAGCTCAAGAGCTTCACTGACAACCACAACATTTGTATGTTGGTTGTCCATCATACACGCAAGCAAACAGCTGACGATAAATTCGATATGATTTCCGGAACTAACGGCTTGCTCGGCGCTGCGGACGGTGCGTTTATCCTCTCCAAAGATAAGCGCACGAGCAATAACGCCACTCTTGAAGTATCGGGCAGAGATCAGCAAGACCAGCGTGTGTACTTGAAGAAGAACACGGAAACGCTGGTGTGGGATCTTGACAAAATCGAAACAGAGCTTTGGAAAGCGCCGCCGGAGCCGTTGCTCGAGAGGATCGCCGAAAGGGTGACTGCCGACAATCCACAATGGTGCGGAACGCCGACGGAGTTGTGCGAGTATCTCGCCGTTGACATCAAGCCGAACGCTATCACACAAAAGCTGAATGTCAATGTCAATCGTCTGATGGACGATCACAAGATCGCCTACCACTACAAGCGCACTCACGAAGGGCGCAAGATCACGCTCACCTATGGGGCGGCGTGTCAAAGCGTGACGGCTGTGACAGCGATTGTGGGGTGTGTGAAACACCGACACAGCTGACACGGACTGACACGTACTAAAGTTTAGGCGGGGTGCAGGGAGCCCTTTTCAAAGGGCTGACCTTGCCTCCCAGCGGGCGCAAAACCTGCTCGCAGGTTGCATTTTTGATAGCCCTGCTGTCAAAAGTGCTTTTGCGTTACTCTTGGCAAGAGTAACAGAACCCGAGTAAGCAATTCAGTAAAAAGATAGATGAATATTATTAGAGATTTGAGGTAGATAAATGAAGAGAACGATCAGCGCAATGGTGGGTAAAGGCTCCGTCACGCACAACAGCCGCAGCTTCACAGCGGAGAATGTGGACAGCGAGCGCACCCACCTCAATATAGATTACTGTAACGAGCCAATCAAGAAAGTGTATAACGAAATGTTTGATGAAGCTCTGAAACAGTACAATGATAAGCAGAAACGTAAGGACAGAAAAATTCCCGATTATTACAAGCACATCGAGTCCGGAAAGCAGGAAAAGCTGTTCCATGAGATCATCTTCCAAATCGGCAACAAGGACGATATGTCAGCGACAGGAGAGCACGCCGAGCTTGCGAGGACAGTCCTCGACGAATACTATCAGGGCTTCCAAGAGCGTAATCCCTACCTGAGAGCGTTCTCAGCTCACCTTCATATGGACGAAGCGACGCCGCATATCCATATCGACTTTGTGCCGTTCACCACCGGGAGCAAGCGAGGTTTGGAAACACGAGTTTCGCTGAAACAGGCTTTGCTCCATATGGGCTTCAAAGGCGAGGGCAAAAGCGACAATGAGCTGAATCACTGGATACTTTCCGAAAAGAAAGTCCTCGCTCAGATTATGGAGCGGCACGGAATCGAGTGGGAGCAGAAGGGTACCCACGAGCAACACCTGTCCGTCCTTGATTACAAAAAGCAAGAGCGAGCCAAAGAGGTTGCCGAGCTTGACAGGGAGATTGAGGAAAAACAATTAGAGGTCAAAGGTCTGAAAGCGACGGCAGAAAAAATCAAGGAAGCAACGGATTCACTCGACAGCATAGAACATCAACTTGACAACAATCCTGAGCTTCAACTCCCGGAACCACAGGGCTTGATGTCGGCGAAGAGCTACAAGAAAAAGTTTGTAGATCCGTTAATACAGCGGCTGAAAAATCTTGTTCGATCTGCGGTAGCAAAAAGCTATTTGGGTTGGGAAAACTATCACCGTATCAACAATCTGAATGGCAGATTGTACAGCGAAAACAAAAGTCTGAAACACGAAAATTCAAGGTTGAAGGAATTGAATAATCAACTCCGTGAACAAAATAAAGCCTATCGCCTGTTGGAAAAGGTTTTCGGAAAGCACAAGCTCAATGAGATAATCGAGCAGGCGAGAGGTTTCAAAAAGTCAAAACAGCGTGACGCACGCTAAATATATTAAGAAAGGTTGATGAACAATGGAAAAGAGAATTTACGACAAGAAAACGGGTATTCACTACGAGCTGCAAGGCGATTACTATCTGCCGTGCTTGGAACTCCCCGAACAACCGAAGGTAGAAATCGGCATTTGGGGCAAGCGGCATTTACGCTACATCAAGCAGCACCACAAAATCCGCTATACCAATCTGCTGACAAGCTGCAAGCTCACCGCTTACCTTGCCGACATAGACGAGCAGGCAGAGGAGATGTTCTTTCGGTTGGTAAAACAACTTGCCGAAAAGGAAGGCGTAACCGAACAGCTAAAGGCTGACAATCAAATGCTGTGGGTGCAGAAAATGAACAACATTAGGAATATAGCGAGAAATGTGGTGAACAATGAAATAATATTAACTTAAAAATCTACCCATGCATATCTTTTTTTGATATGCATGGGCAATTCGTTTTCGTATGCAAAATTGGGTTTGAAGAACATAAATATAGTTAATTTCAATAAATTTCAACCAATTTACACTTATTTTTACAGCTAATTTAAAAAAATAGTAGCATTAAAACCAAAACTATTGACTTTTGGTTTTAAAATATATATAATAGTGGTTGAAAGAGGGATGACTATGAAAAGTGGTTATAAACCTCAACGGTTACCTGTTGATGCAACTATTATTGATCAATCGTACTTTTTCGACGAGCTAATAGATGCTACTGCAAAACTTGAGGTATATAAAGAGAAAATAAAGGATAGTAAACTAGATAGCTCGTGGTTTATGCCTACATTGCAGCAAAAAGAAGCACTTGCTTCATCTGCGTTGGAAGGGACTCAAGCAACTCTTGACGGAGTGCTTGTTAATGAAGTCGTTCCTAATGAAAAGGACAAAAACCTAAATGAAGTAAAAAATTACTATTCAGCTACGGTAAGTGGTTATGAATACTTGCAAAAACGAGATTTTACCGATGAGTTTTTCTTTAAAATGCACAGAAAACTTATGGCTGGAAATGTTAGAAAACCCAAAATTGTGGGGGCATATCGTACAGAACAAAATTTTATAGGACGAAACGATTCCACGCACGCTATAACATTTATTCCTCCGGATCCCAAAGATGTTAAACCACTAATGGATAATCTCATAGATTATATGAATAATGCAAATGACAATCTTCGTCCGTTGGTTCAAACTGCAATAATTCATGCTCAGTTTGAAACTATACATCCGTTTATGGATGGTAATGGTCGAGTGGGAAGATTGTTAATTCCGATGTATCTGTTTGCTAAAAAACAAATTGATCTACCCTGCTTTTTTATCAGCGAGGCGCTTGAAAGAGACAAGATTAGATATTACACGCTGCTGAACAACATTCGATACGAAAATGATTGGAACGAGTGGATTAAGTTTTTTCTTGAAACAGTAAAAAAACAGTGCGATAAATACATAGGCATTATTAGTGACATCAACACGCTTTATGAAAAGCATTTGGAGATTGCTCGTGAATTAGCTAGGTCATCAAATATAGTAGATATTATAAATCTTCTGTATAAGCATCCAGTAACTACAGCTAAGCAGATATCTGAGGAAACAGATATTCCTCTTACGAGCATTAACCGTTATTTAAATTTACTTGTTGAACACAAAATACTGTTTACAGATAGAAAGAGCAGAAACCGAAATTATTTCTATTTTGCTTTGCTTGATATTCTTAAATAAAACAACACATACAATACGAAAAAGAAAAGACATCGAGTTGCCGCTCGATGCCTGTGGGGTGACAGAAGCACGGAATGTTGTACTTTGCCTTAATCACAGACTCATTGTACCACACTTTGTTTCCGATTGCAATATGAAATCTGTACCTAGAAAGGTGAAAAAACACAGGCTTTTTCTAAAAATGTGATAATCATAGATTATTATTTTTAGAAAGGAGTAATACAGATGAAAATTAAGTATTCGTACTATATTTGTAAATGTGGTAAAAAAATTATACCGTTTTCCAATCCGTGTAAATGTCCGCACTGTGGACGAGTAACAATTTTAAAGTGAGGTATTAACAATGAGTAAAAATCAACATGTTACACCACATCCGCTTGGTGGATGGCAGGTTAAAGGCGATAATAATAGCAGAGCTACAGCAAGAACAAGAACCCAGGGCGAAGCTATAAAGATAGCACGAGATATTGCTATTAACAATCGTTCAGAAGTTGTAATTCATAGAACAGACGGAAGGATTAGAGATAAAAACTCCTACGGCAACGACCCTTTCCCACCAAAAGGTTAATGTAACTTTCAAACTCCCTGCTTGCATAAAAAGGCAAGTAGGGAGTTATGTTCATAGACAGGGTAACTGAATCTGTAAATGATAAATTATTGGCATGTTATAGACCAATTTTAAAGGTGTAACAGAATTTTAATTTGACTAATTATAGCGTAAATTATATAATTAATATGAGAATTTATATGTAAATAAGGGTGAAACGCTAATTTTTTATTTTGTATCTTAGCAAAGTACGTTTTATGGAACTTTGCTTTTGATATAATGATATTATCAGTTAGTGCAACATCTATTTTTGATAATATGTTTGGGTGAGAAAAATGTCAGTTAAAGTTAAGTCAAGTGAATATAAGACTTCTTTGATAAATAACAGAAGATATTTAGGGAATAAATATAAGCTTCTGCCATTTATTATGAGAGTAGTTACTGACGAATGTGCAGATATCAATTCAATAGCTGACATTTTTGCGGGTACCGGTGCGGTATCATCTGCATTTACCGATAAGACAATCATTACCAATGATTTAATGTATAGTAACTTTATTTGTAATTATGCTTGGTTCGGAGCAGAGGAATACGATCCTCAAATTATTATTGATTGTGTCATTAAATATAACTCACTCGCTGATTTAGATGATAATTATATGACAGAAAACTTCTCTGATACATATTTCAGCAGGGATGACTGCGCTAAAATAGGTTATATCAGAGAAGATATTGAAACCTTATACAAAAACGGTGATATTAATACCAGAGAACGAGCAATTCTGATTACTTCTTTGTTATATGCTATGGATAAAATAGCGAACACCTGCGGTCACTATGATGCATACCGAAAAGGTGTTGAGTTTGAAAAATCGCTTGAATTGTTTGTTCCGTTGGCGATGGTAGAAAACAATCCTGAAAACAAATGCTTTAATGTGGATGCTAATGATTTGGTTAAGAATATTTCCGCAGATTTATTTTATATTGATCCGCCTTATAATTCGAGACAATATTGCGATGCATATCATCTTTTGGAGAATGTTGCACGCTGGGAAAAGCCCGAAGTGTTTGGTGTAGCGAGAAAAATGGACAGAAGCTCAATGAAAAGCAAATACTGCACACAATCAGCGACAGAGGCTTTTGAGAAACTTGTTTCGGATATAAAAACTAAATACATTCTTCTCTCCTATAACAATATGGCAGAAAAAGGTAATGATAGGTCAAATGCAAAAATCTCTGACGAGGATATTTTAAGAATTCTGCGAGCAAAGGGTAGTGTGAAAGTTTTTTCCGAAAGCTATAAAGCTTTTACTACAGGAAAATCAGATATTGAAGATAACGAAGAAAGATTGTTCTTATGCAAGTGTTTCGATTAACTGATACAAAATTAATACAGTCACCACTTAATTATACAGGTGGCAAGTATAAACTATTGCCACAGATTTTACCCCTTTTTCCAAAAGAGATAGATTGCTTTGTGGATTTGTTCTGCGGCGGTTGTAATGTTGGTATCAATGTAGATTCCAAAAACGTTATCTACAATGATATTGACGAGCATTTATTTTATCTGTTCAACACTTTTAAGAATTTAGACAAAGATATTATTTTTGAATTGATTTTTAAGATAATCAAGGACTATGATTTATCTCTTGTCTGCGAGCACGGGTATGATTATTATAATTGCGAGAGCGGCAAGGGTGTTGGCAGTTATAATAAAGAACGATTTTTAAAACTGCGTGACGATTTCAACCACCATAAACAAGAAGATTACTATTATTACCTTATGCTATATGTGATGATAGTATATGCTTTTAATAATCAGATTCGTTTTAACGCAAAAGGTGAGTACAATCTGCCCGTAGGCAAAAGAGATTTCAATAAAAAAATGCAAAGCAAACTGTCAGACTTTATTGACAGATTACAACGACAAGATTGCCGTTTTACATGTAAGAGCTTTACCGAATTTGATACCTCCGGTTTGACTAACCGAGATTTTGTCTATGTTGATCCGCCGTACTTAATTACCTGTGCCACATACAATGAACAGGATGGTTGGAATGAAGAACACGAAAGAGAGTTGCTGAAGTTCCTTGATAATCTGAATGGTATGGGGATTCGTTTTGCTCTTTCAAATGTCCTTCGGAGTAAAGGCAAAGAAAACAGAATACTAATTGGGTGGTTAAGTGAAAACCTTACTAAATATAAAATACATAGTTTAAACTACGGATATTCTAATTCTAATTATCAGACAAAGGACAAAGAAACAAAAAGTGAAGAAGTTTTGATTACAAATTACTGAGGTAAAACTATGCCGAACGAGATTCCTTATAAGAGCTTTTGCTGGGCTTTGGGAACAACCAGCTTTAGAACAAAAGATTTTAATAAGACCATTGAGGAACAGCTTGCGCTACTCAATGAATTTTGGGAATTGCCTGAAAATCAAAATGCAAACTGGTCTGGTGACAATGACACGCAAACACGTTATTACGACTTTATGAAAGAGAAAGAGTTTGTTGTCGGGAGTGCAAATAACAAACCAAAGGATGCTCGTGAAAAGACCTCTGGTTTGGTTGATATTGGTATTATTGATGGTAACAGAAAACTGACCGAAGCAGGAACAAAGCTGTTGGAAATCAGTCTGTCCAATGATTTTACTACAGATAACTTTTTCCAAATACCGAGAGATAGTTTTTTGTATTTGCGGCAACATCTAAAAACATATAACAATGTGGATGGTACGGTAGTAAGACCGTTTATTGTATTGCTTTATGTTCTTTCAAAGGTAGGTTATTTATCATCGGAGGAGTTTACATATTTATTGCCTTTGTGTACGAGCAATGAATATACTGAGCAAATAATTGACGGTATACGAGCCAACAGGAATCACTCTGTTTCGGTAGATGACATTATCATAAATCGCTTACTTGAAATGGATAATTATCAGGCAGCGTTAGACAAGTTCTTGTCAAATACTGTTACTGAAAATTTGATTTGCGAAGTCGGACTTAACCGAAAAAGCAGAAATTATGATAAGCCCTATCTGCGCCTTTACAACGAGCTGTATTCAGTGTTTGTAGAAAATGATAGCAGCAAGATACCTTTGGTTTATTCAGCGACTAAGAAAATTAATATCGGTAAGTGGTGGAGAAAGTATCTTTTTAACACTGCATCTGAAAGAGCTATTGAAAGAAACCCTGTTGCTTGCTTAAACCAAACAGCGTTTTCGGATGTGTCTAACGAGTATCAATTCAAGAAAGCTTTCTTCAAAATAATGCACTTGTTCAAGGCGAAAGCCACCTTATCCGATTACCTTGATTTAAACAGAAGATATATTAGAACTACTGATATTGTTTTGTTTGAAGATGGCACCGTAAAACTTGATATTTTACCAAAGCATTTCTTCAATTCTGTGGCTGATGAACTATATGCTTACGCATATATCCCTTGTGAGATATTGTTTGAAGATAGTTCGCTTGAAGAAATTGCGGATTGTCTTGTTATTAACGAAGAAACAGTTATTGACGGTGTAAACGCTGAGCTTGGAATTAATGTTACCAACATAGATGAAGCGAGAAATGCCCTCGAGGATGAGCGCTACAGGAGATTACAGTACTTA
Organism: Clostridiales bacterium; assembly: GCA_019415925.1. Taxonomy (GTDB): domain Bacteria; phylum Bacillota; class Clostridia; order Oscillospirales; family Acutalibacteraceae; genus Ruminococcoides. The sequence continues at coordinate 35,252 of DXYG01000004.1, read as the reverse complement.
ATTGATACAAAGTTTTCTGATGAAAATATTATTACTTTGCTTGGTTACTTTGAGGATAGGAATGATACTGAAATCAAGAATATGGTTACCGAAAACGCTGACATACCCACTATATTTGAATACGTGTTAGGTATCTTCTGGTATAAAATCAGTGAAAGGCAAGGAAAAATACTGGATTATATGAAGCTATCCCTTGATGCTGACTTGCTGCCTAAAACTCACGCAGCGGGAGGAGAAGCCGATATTGTTTATGAATATCAGGAAACGGAATATTATCCTGCTCATTCTCTTTTAATTGAAGCAACTCTGGCGGATAGCACAAATCAAAGACGAATGGAAATGGAACCGGTTTCGAGGCACTTAGGAAGACACCTTATTAGAACAGGAAACATTAACTCTTATTGTGTCTTTGCGACAACATACCTTGATATAAATGTTATTGCCGATTTTAGGGGCAGAAAGCATATGCCGTTCTACGATACGCAGGACTATAATAGGAGTGTAGATGGAATGAAAATTATTCCTTTACAAACCTCTGAAATAAAACGAATAGTTAATGATGATAAAAAGTACTGTGAACTATATCAGATTTTTAAAGTCGCGTATGATTCTGAATTGCCACCTCATAATTGGTATGAGGAAAGTATAGTACAGAAGGTCTAAAGAGGAGAAAGTTAATGATAACCATTGGTTTTGCAATAAAAAAGAACGAGTTATGGTATAGTGTCCTTGAAGGAAACAACAAATTGGACGCACACATAATTGCGTGCGAAAAACACATTTTTCAGAGTAGTAGTGCGACTACAGATTTAATGTTAACTTTCAAAAATTTGTTCAATGAGATACTGGGACAGTATTCACCCCAAAAAGTCGCTTGCAAACTTCATCTTAATTCATCGATTAAACAAATACCATATATGAATTATTCGATTGGTATTCTTGCCTTAATCTGCAAAGAAAGAGGAATATCTTTTCAACAGCGTTCCAACACTTGGATTACGGCTTCAAAACGAAAAAAAGAAACTGAATGTTTGTTGCACTTTAATGATGATGAACTAAAAAACGAAAAGTTACACGCAACTATTATAGCTTGGTATGAGTTTGGGTGAGTATATGGATAATAGATGTGATTATTCTGGAAAAAACATAGGAAAATATCATTTAGTTAAAAAATTAGGGAACGGGCATTTTGGTTCGGTTTATTTAGCTCAAGATTTAATTCTAAATACGGATAAAGCAATTAAGATTATGGATGTTAAAAACGCAGAAGAAGCACTCAAGTCATTTAATGAAGCTGCTTTACCTTATAAATGTAATCACGATAATATTGCGAAAATTAACGACGGAATTTTGGAAGTGTTTGAAAGTAAACCTGTGTTTATTGTTGATATGGAATATGTATCTGGTGGAAGTATCCAATCAATGATAGAAAATGATGAATTATCAATTATAGGATCAATAATGATAATGAAAGGCATTCTCTTTGGATTACAACATTCACACGATCAAGATATCTTACACAGAGACATTAAGCCAGCTAATATATTAGTATCAAATGGTACACCAAAATTAACAGATTTTGGTCTTGCAATGACATTTGATCAAGATTTAAACGAAAATGATTTGTGGTATATTTTACATATGGCTCCTGAATGTTCGGTTGAATCTACTCCAACTGTTCAAATGGATATTTACGCTATTGGGATGACTTTTTTTAGAATGGTAAATAATATTGCCAATCTAAATAATTACGTTTTACTATTAAAGAACGGTAAAAAGTATTTAGATGAAGGAAAGCTTGTTCAAAATGCAAAATTTATGCCGTATGTTCCCCAAAAACTAATTCGAGTAATTAGAAAAGCTTGTAATTGTGATCCCCAAAAGAGATTTACAAGTGCATCTGAAATGCGTGATGCGCTCGAAAAAATGACTCCTAACATTAATTGGAAAAAAGATAATGAAAATCATTGGTATGGAATAAAAGATACAGACACATATGATATTTTTATTCTTGCAAAAAGAAGTTCATTCGATGTTGACATAAAACATAACGGACGAAGAAACACTGCTTTGTGCAAAAAATTTTCCACCTATGAAGAAGCCGAAAAATACTTTTATAAACACATAGCAGAAACAACACTATTGTAGCAATTCTAAAGAGAGAAAAAGGTATTAGCAGTTCTCCGTACACAACACACAAGCAACAAATAAACGCAAAAGCCCTGTAAACAAGCCAATCTTTGCGTGTGAAAAGTTCTCAAAGAGATAATCTGTTATACAGTATCATCAACTCCAAGGCTCGCAAAGGCTTTGGAGTTTTTGTTTTGGAACTTCGGGTCCTCGCAGCACAGCTGCTGCGGTCGAAGCTAAAAACAGTTCATCGAACTGTTTTCTTAACGCTCCGACAGTTCAGTAAAAGATAATCTGTTTATACAGTATCATCAACTCCAAGGCTCGCAAAGGCTTTGGAGTTTTTGTTTTGG
>DXYG01000004.1:0-32669 GCA_019415925.1 Clostridiales bacterium | reverse complement strand
AACTTCGGGTCCTCGCAGCAAAGCTGCTGCGGTCGAAGCTAAAAACAGTTCACCGAACTGTTTTCCTAACGCTCCGACAGTTCTCAAAGAGATAAAATTTATACTTTATGTTCATCAACTCCAAGGCTCGCAAAAGCTTTGGAGTTTTTGTTTACCTCAAAAATATTGACTTTTATGCTGTTTTGGATTATTATAGAAACTGTATAACTGTAATTATGTGTTTTATCATACATATTTTGTGAAAGGAGCTTTGGGCGTGTTTGACCTCTCGGTAATTTTCGACATCGGTGTAGTTGCACTGCGCATAATTCTACCCGTATATGCGCTTATAATCGTTTACCAGTGCTATGCCGCAATGCGCCGCCACAGACGTGGTGAAAAGCCGCTTGTTACGCTTTACAATCCGAATACGGGACTGAAACTGCCCGTTCTTTTCTGGGAAAATTCAATCGGCAGAAGCAAGTCGAGCGACGTTGTTGTGGACGACCCTGCCGTTTCAAGAAATCATTGCGTGCTTTTAAGGCGAAAGGACGGCTGGTTTGTCACAGACACAGGCTCAAAAAGCGGTACTTTCGTAAACGGCAAGAGGATTCACGGCAGAACTCAGGTGCTTATCGACGACGTAATCGGTGTGGGCAACTCCGAGTTTGAATTCAAGCGTGGCGCTGAGTATGACGAACAGCTCAAGTCAAGCTGGTTTTTCTCAAAGGTAAGCAACAAACCTGCGATTAAATCGTGGAAGCTTGTGCTTCTCGTGACGATTTTCCATTTCTTTATGTGCGTTGAAGCTATGTTCTGGAACGACGCAACAAATCAGTATGCGCCCTTGGTGCTTTTCGGTGTGCTGGCGGCTGTTGAATGGGGTTTTTTCTTCGTTTCAACGGTAGTATTAAAGCGAATCAACTTTGAGCTTGAAGCTCTTGCACTGTTCCTTACGGGAATCGGCGTAATGCTGCTGATAAGGCAGAACGAAAAATCCGCCTATACCCAGCTTATTGCGGCGGCAATCGGAATGGTGCTGTTCTGCGTAATCATCAAAATTATTGAGGACCCCGACAAGGTGAACAAGCTCAGAATACCTATGATGATTGCAGCAGTGCTGTTGCTTTTGTCGAGTATTATACTCGGCAAGATAACCTACGGTGCGGCTAACTGGATTGTAATAGGACCTGTTTCAATTCAGCCGTCGGAGCTTGTTAAGATAATCTATATTTTTATCGGTGCAAGTGCGCTTGATAAATTGCAGACCAACAAAAACCTTTTTGAGTTTATTATATTTTCAGCCGTATGCGTGGGCTTGCTTGCGTTTATGGGCGACTTCGGAACGGCGCTTATCTTCTTTATGACGTTTTTGATTATTGCGTTTATGCGCTCGGGCGACTTCAAGACGATAATTCTTGCCGTTGCGGCGGCTGTGTTCGGCGTGACGTTCATTCTGAAGTTCAAGCCGTATGTTGCCGACCGCTTCAAGGTGTGGGGACATGCGTGGCAGTATGCGCAGGCTGAGGGCTATCAGCAGACTCACGTGCTTACGTTTCTGGCAAGCGGCGGACTTTTCGGCGTAGGCATCGGCAACGGCTTTTTAAAGCAGGTCGGTGCGTCCGAGAGCGACCTTGTTTTCGGTATTGTAGCCGAGGAAATGGGCATTATTGTTGCAATTACGCTTGCAATTGCCGTTGGTGCGCTCGTGATTTATGCACGTGCAATCACCACACGAAGCAGAAGCACATTCTATTCGATTTCAGCGTGCTGTGCGGCAGGCTTGCTTGTTGTTCAGCTTTCACTCAATATTTTCGGCGCAACCGATATTCTTCCGCTTACGGGCGTTACGTTCCCGTTCATTAGTGCGGGCGGCTCGAGCATTATGGCTTGCTGGGGGTTGATTGCATTTATCAAGGCGGCAGACGAGAGGACATACGCTGTAAAAAGGTGAGACAAACAGTATTTGGAGGAAAAGATGGGTAAAAAAGTTTGGTATGACGATTATATTAGGATGACGGATGATGATAAGTTGATCTTATCACATTTTATAAAAGATTTTATTTTTCAGCACCGCTTGAGATATATGGTATATTTTAGAATCGCACAAAATACTAAAAATAAAATTAGTAAATTGTTTTGCGAATATAAATTATTTAAATTATGCAGAAAGTATGGAATTGAGATTAAAACTTCAACGCAAATAGGAAAAGGTTTTGTAATGTGTCACCCATATAATATAACTATATCTCCATATGCTATATTAGGAAATAATGTAAATATTATGAAAGGGGCAACGGTTGGTTTAAGCGGAGGAAAACACAAAGGTGCGCCAACCATAGGCAATGAAGTTTATATAGGATTAAATTCAAGCGTAGTTGGTGGTATTACTATTGGTGATGACGTTATGATTGCTCCAAATACTTTTGTAAATCAAGATGTTCCAAGTCATAGTATTGTTATTGGTTCACCTTGCAAAATTATTAGTCGAGATAATGCAACTAAAGAATATATTTATTATAAAGTTTAGAGTTATAAAAAGGAGGCGTTTGTTTGAAAAGAGTATTACGGCGAAGCACATTAATTTTTATACTTACTCTTGCATTCATAGGCGGAATGGGTTACCTTACGTTTCAGCTTATTATGAACGCCGACGACTGGGTTGACCAGCCGTACAATGCCCATATTGCGGGCAGCGGAGGTCTTGCGCAGGCAGGCGCAATCTACGACAGAAACGGTGAGGTGCTTGCACAAACCGTTGACGGCGAGCGTGTATATAATGAAAACGCAAGCGTGAGGAAATCACTCCTTCACGTTGTGGGCGACAACAGCCTGAACATTTCAACGGCGGCGCAGAGTATGTACCGCTCCCAGCTTTCGGGCTACAGCCTGTTATGGGGACTGAATATGCCCCAGTCGCTGAGAAGCTCAAACGACTTAAAGCTTACTGTTGATGCAAAAACCTGTGCGGCGGCTTACGACGTGCTTGCAAGCTACGACAAAAAAGGCGCCTGCGTGATATATAACTACAAAACGGGCGAGGTAATCTGCTCGGTCAGCACAAAGGGCTATGACCCACAGGCTCCTCCCGAAATTACAAAAGAAAACGAAAGCGAGTACGAGGGCGTTTATCTTGACAACGTGCTTTCCTCGTCATATACACCCGGCTCGATTTTCAAAATCGTTACATCCGCAGCGGCAATCGAAAATATCCCCGATATCTACGAGAGAACGTGGACCTGTACCGGCAGTGAGGAAATCGGCGGCAGTGACATCACCTGCGTTGAGCCTCACGGAACAATCGACTTCAAACAGGCTATGGCTCATTCGTGCAACATAGTTTTTGCAGAGCTTGCAGTTGAGCTTGGTGCAGATACGATGAACAAAACGGCTGAAAAAATCGGCATAAATATGTCGTTTGAGGTTGACGGCGTAAAAACCGCAAAAGGTAATTACGACGTTTCAAAGGCTAACACCAACCAGCTTGCTTGGTCGGGCGTAGGTCAGTATAACGACGAAGTCAACCCAATGCAGATGGCTATAATCTGCGGCGCAATTGCAAACGGCGGAAAGGCTACAAATCCCACTCTTGTTGAGGACGGAGCGGCTTCGATTCTTTCGGCAATCGGCATCAACAAAAGCGGAAACGGCAGGGAAATGTTCAGTAAGGACACTGCCGCACAGCTTGATGAAATAATGAGATACACGATAACCGACTATTACGGCGACGATTTGTTCGGCGGTCTGACGGTCTGCGCCAAGACAGGTACTGGTGAAGTCGGCGACGATAAAGAGCCGAACGGCTGGATGGTAGGCTACTCAAAGGACGAGGACTGTCCGCTGGCGTTTGCCTGTGTTGTTGAGGATTCCGGATTTGGTTTTACCTATGCAGGACCGGTCGTTCAGGCGGCGATGATTCAGGCGGCAAAATCCCTTGGAGCATCGGCGGTTGGTTAGATTAATTCGGAATTCGGAATTAATTAAATGTAAACGTTTGCGTGATGATTTTATATTGATGTATCGGCTACGTTTTGGGCGACCGCATAGAGTCGCCCCTACGGCAATGTAGTCAACTAAAAAATGTAGGGAACGACCCCTGTGTCGTTCCTAACTGACATTCATCTAACTTATATAGGAACGACACAGGGGTCGTTCCCTACGTTATTATTAATACATCCGTACAGATTTTATATGAAATTAAGTATTAAAACACATACACAGAAAGGAACAGAACAATGAATTTTTTGAAAGCTATGTTTGGCAACTACAGCAAGCGAGAGGTCAAGCGTGTACAGCCAATTTGCGACAAGGTGCTTGCTCTTGAGGACAAGTATGCCGCAATGAGCGAAAGCGAGCTGAAAAACCAGACTGCAATACTAAAGGAACGCCTTGCAAACGGCGAAACTACAGACGATATTCTCCCCGACGCATTTGCTGTCTGCCGTGAGGCAGGCTACAGGGTGCTCGGTATGAAGCACTATCCCGTTCAGGTTATCGGCGGAATCGTTCTTCATCAGGGACGTATCGCCGAGATGAAAACAGGTGAAGGTAAAACTCTTGTTGCTACCCTCCCTGCATACCTCAACGGCTTAACAGGCAACGGCGTTCATATCGTTACCGTCAACGACTACCTCGCTCGCCGTGACTCAGAGTGGATGGGCAAGCTCTACAGATACCTCGGTCTTACCGTCGGTCTTATCACTCACGAGATTGACAACGAGCAGAGAAAAGCGGCTTACAACGCCGACATTACATACGGAACAAACAACGAGCTGGGCTTTGACTACCTGCGTGACAATATGGTCGTTTACAAGGAGCAGAAGGTTCAGCGTGAACACGCATTTGCGATTGTCGACGAGGTCGACTCAATCCTTATAGATGAGGCGAGAACTCCGCTTATCATTTCGGGTAAGGGTGACAAGTCAACCGACCTCTACGAAAGAGCAGACGCATTTGCAAAAACTCTTAAAATCCAGCGTTTTGCCGAGCTTGACTCCAAGGAGGATATGGAGGAGTACTACGAGGAGCACGGCATCGACTACGTTGTAGACGAAAAGCAGAAAACTGCAACTCTTACACAGAGCGGCGTTAAGAAAGCCGAGGAATTCTTCGGCATTGAAAACCTCACAGACCCCGAAAACCTAACAATTCAGCACCACGTAAATCAGGCTATCAAGGCTAACGGCGTTATGAAGCTCGACGTTGACTACGTTGTAAAGGACGACGAGGTTATCATCGTTGACGAATTTACAGGCCGTCTTATGTACGGCAGACGCTTCAACGAGGGACTTCATCAGGCTATTGAGGCAAAAGAGGGCGTAAAGGTACAGAGCGAAAGCAAAACTCTTGCTACAATCACGTTCCAGAACTATTTCAGACTTTACAAAAAGCTTTCGGGTATGACGGGTACTGCACAGACAGAGTCCGAGGAGTTTCAGGAAATCTACAAGCTTGACGTTGTTGAAATTCCGACAAACAAGCCTGTTATCCGTAAGGACTTGCCCGACTCGGTTTACAAGACCGAAAGAGGAAAGTTCAACGCAGTTATCGACAGAATCTGCGAGGCTCACGAAAAGGGTCAGCCGGTGCTTGTCGGTACAATTTCAATTGAAAAGTCGGAAGTCCTCTCTAAAATGCTCAAAAAGCGCGGCATAAAGCACAACGTTCTCAACGCTAAACAGCACGAGAAGGAAGCTGAGATTGTCGCTCAGGCAGGTAAGCTTGGTGCGGTAACAATCGCAACGAATATGGCAGGACGTGGTACGGATATTATCCTCGGCGGTAACGCTGAGTATATGGCTAAGGCTTCAATGCGCAAGCAGGGCTTTCCCGAGGAGCTTATTGAGGAAGCAACAGGCTACGCTGAAACCGAAGATGAGGAAATCATCAACGCAAGAAAGACGTTTAGGGAGCTGAACGCTAAATATAAAGAGGAAATCAAAGACGAGGCAGAGCAGGTAAGAGAAGCAGGCGGTCTTATGATTATCGGTACGGAACGTCACGAGTCACGCCGTATTGACAACCAGCTCCGTGGACGTTCGGGACGTCAGGGCGACCCCGGCGTAAGCCGTTTCTTCCTGTCAACCGAGGACGATTTAATGCGTCTGTTCGGCGGTGACAGAATGAAGATTATGATGGAGCGTATGAACGTAGACGAGAATATGCCCATTGAAAACAAGATGCTTTCAAGCATTATCGAAGGCTCACAGGAGAAGGTGGAGCTTCGCAACTTCGGAATCCGTAAAGACGTTCTCCAGTACGACGATGTTCTTAACCGTCAGCGTGAAATCATCTACGGTCAGCGTGACCAGGTGCTTAACGGCGAGGACTTGCACGAAACAGTGCTTAAAATGCTTGAAGATACAATTGACACGTCAATCAAGCACTACCTGCCCGAAGGACCCAAGGAAAACTGGAACTACCGGAGCCTTGTTGACTACTACAAGGGTTGGATAATCACAGACGATGAAAAGTACGATTTAAGCCTTGACGACCTTGATGATATGGAAGCAGACGAAATCAAGCAGATGATTGTTGACGACGCACTCGCACTTATGAAAGAGAATGAGGAGTTACTCCCAGCGGACACAATCCGTGAGATGGAGCGTGTGTATCTTCTCAAGAGCGTTGACACCTACTGGATGGACCATATCGACAATATGGACCAGCTCAAGGCGGGTATCAGACTGCGTTCCTACGGTCAGCACGACCCTGTTGTTGAGTACCGTCTTGAGGGCTTTGATATGTTCGACGAGATGATTGAGAATATCCGTGAGGACACAGTAAAGCTTATGCTCATTATGCCCAAGCGTGTTTATGAGGTGCAGAAGCGCCAGGAGGCGATTGAGGCTGCAAGAAAGGCGGCTGAAAAGCAGGCTGCGGCGGCTCATCAGGTAATGATTAACAACGGCGAGGAAAAGCCCAAGCCGAATGCGGTTGAGGTTGCATTAAAGCGTGAGCAGGTTGCAAAGCCTACGCAGACCTCTTCCGACGGAACAGACACCGCCAACAAGACGGTAAGAAAGGGCAAAAAAGTCGGCAGAAATGACCCGTGCCCCTGCGGCAGCGGCAAAAAGTACAAGAAGTGCTGCGGCAGAGATGAGTAAACAATTGTCAATTAAAAATTATGGTTATCCCTTTTATTCCGCTAAACCATAATTTGTCGGTGGAATTATAGCAACGTTGACGTAGGGACACGGCGTGCCGTGTCCACACAAAAATTTCAATGCAATTTTTGTGAATGGGACGTCTGGGAAGCCGTCCCCTACGGAAAGGTTTGTTTGTTAATATAATGACGATATATTTGGTTGCGTTTGATAGTCAACACGGACACGGCACGCCGTGTCCCTACGACTGTAAAGGAAACGTTAGTGCAAAATCGTAGCGAGCGACGCCCTCGTCGCTCACAAAAACGTTACCGATATATCAATCTATAATTCGGGCAACCGTTTTATCCAAACAATCCGACTTTTCCACTCGAATTGCCCGTCGAGGCACTCGACTAAATTATCGTTTTGCTTACTAAAAGCGGTACAAATTAATATGTATTCAAAGCGCTGTCCTGTTTAGCAGGGCGGCGCTTCTTCAATGTAAAACGCTGATAAATTGAAATAACAACAATATAGTATCAATTATCCTTTGGCTAAATTGACTAATAATTTTTGTTCGTTCGTAAATAAATTGTAAAACTAAAAGACGAAATTTGCAGTTTTGTAAATAATAAAGGCAATATTGCAGATAAAAAGTCGCAAATAATCAAATGTTTCAATAAATTACCCCTTTAAAAAATAAAATTTTGCTACAAACAAACGCTTGAAAAAATCTGTTAATTATCACCAAAAAATAATCTCAGATTTGTGCACATTGCGACTTTAATAAAGCAATAAAATATTATATAATATGTTTAATCTTTAAGAATTGGATAAATTTTGCTGTTTGATTTCACAATATTGGTATTCGCCATTGTTTGTGATTATTATAATGACGTAGAATAGTTTTAAAAACTATACCTTATATTTGTATTTATAAAGTTTATAAAGGAGAGACAAAAATGAGAGCTATTTTTATAGCAAGTGCGGCGTACGGAAAGGATGTGAGAGCAGGTGTATAGCGCAATCAGAAAAACCGGAAGATTTTTCAGAAAGAGCCTGTCGCTTGTGCTCGCTTTTTCTATGATGATTTCCGTATGTCTGGTGAGCGGATTTTCACTCACTGTTTCTGCGGCAACAAGTCTTGCCGGCAGAACAATTTACCTTGACATTTCCTCAAACAGCGAGTGGCAGGGTAAAACAGTCACAGCAAGCTTTGACAGCGGCTCGTCTGTAACGTTTGTATCGTCAGGCAAGGAAAATCAGCTAAAGGCTGTAGTTCCCTCCGACGTAACCTCTGCAAAAACAATGACGCTCAAGGCTTATGCAAGTGATTATCCTATGGAGCTGACAAGAAATCTTGCTGACGGTAAATACAGAATTATTACCAAAAAGTATTACAGCAGCTCTGAAGGCAAGGACAGAGAGTATATCTACGCCTATAACAGCAGTACCGACAGGCTTAGGGATTGGGATAACAAGCCTAAGATGACTGCATACGGCAACTATTACTACTACGATGTTGACAAGGCGTACAATCACTGCATCTTTGCCACATCGGGAACGTCGCAGTCTGCTGACCTTGATGTTGTCTACGACAGCAACCGTGTTGCTTATTTTGACAACACAACCTTTAAAACAGTCAGTTCGGCGGCGGCAAATATCTCCACTATGAGCGCAAGTCAGAATCTCTTTTATCTGGACGCAAGCGGAAATATCTCAATCAGTAAGTACAGCTACGACGGCACGAATATTTCGGCAACAACCAAAACGGTTTATCTGTACAACAAGAGCTGGACTTACGCTTATGTTACATACGACTTAAGCGACGCTTATCAGGTAACTGTTCCGATGACTGATGTGAAAAATGAAAATGACGTTACTTATTTCTATGCAAAGGTTCCCGTAGACGCAACGTTCAGATTTCAGCCGAACCTGAGCAATACCATAGGTGCTTCTTCCAACCTGAAAATGCAGAGTGACGCTCAGCCTCTCTACATTATGGACAGCGCAAGCTACTGGACAACCTTTGACAATCTGCCTGCACAGTCCTCAAGAATTCCCAACACCTTTGACAGCACCAAGGTTTACGGAGTCAAGGCTACGTATTTTGATTATCTTTCAGATAATGAATTAACTTACGGATACCTTAATAACAGCAATGCTACTCTTGAAGCTGCGTGGGAGCCGTTCAAAACGCTTGACGGCGCACTTCAGACCTATACGCAGAACAATAATTGGCAATATCCGCTATATTTCGGTAACTTCAACAACTATGGCGACAATTACTATACCAACTTTAAAAATGTAATTAACAACTCGGCAGGGCTCGGCGGCTACTGGAAATCCATTATGGGACTTACGTCAAACAGTCTTTCCAACAACAAGCTCACAGCCGCAACAACCGACGGCAATACTATCGGCGTTCCGCTTTTTGATTCTGCGTGGCTTACAAACGGCACTGCAAACGGAACAGGCAACGAGCTTGCAAAAGTGTTTGATTCATACTTCCCGTTTACATACGAAACTGATGAAAACGGTGTTACAACATACTCGTTCGACTCATCGGGCGGCGGTAAACGTAACAGCGACGGCACAGTGTCAAATCAGAGCAAGTCAAATTCCGACAACGTTTACTTTACGTGGGACGGAACAGAGCCGAAAGCCGTAAATTACGGCAAGGGCTCAAGCTATGCCGTAACCGACGGCGGCTCGCAGTTCGGATTGAGCGATACCGTTGGTTTTGGTATCTATCCGTTCAACAATACATCAGCTACAAAAAGTCAGACGTTAACCGATTCCAAAGTTTCTGTCGGCGATACAATTACCGTTCCCGATGGTGAAATCTGGATTTCAACATCTTATTCAGAGGTTGCAATTCACGCGTGGAGCGACGCTTCCAAATATTCTGAGTCACCTGCGGCGCTGAAAAATAAATACGGATACTTTGTTATTGATTCATCAATTATTTCAAATTATCCGAACTTTATCCTGACTTCTGCTGCAGGCAGCTGGACAAATCAAACATCCACCTTAGCTTTTTCAGATTATAAGACAGGCAAAGCTTACACCTACAGCGGTAATTCGCTTTCGACAACGCCGCTTGCAAGCATTAATGCTAAAAGTAATACGTATTCTCAATCAAGAAGCGGAAACGATGCGCTTGACTACGGCTTTGGCATAAGACTTGATATTGACTTCCGAGTTCCCGAGGGCGGTTACCTGAAAAAGGGCGAAACAATTACCGTTCCCGAAAATGAAATCTGGATTTCTTCAGATTACGGCACCGTTGCATTCTACGGCTACGGCAACGGCGACACAGGCTCGCCGACAGCGTTAAGCAAGAACTCATACGGCTGCTACGTAATTAATTACAGCACTTACAGCAGTTATCCTTACTTTATTCTCACCTCGGCAAACGGCGGCTGGAGCAATCAGTATCCTACAGAGGGAACAAATTTAAATTTATCCGACTACAAGGGTAAAATGTGGAAGTATTCATCTTCGGGCATCACAGGCGGAAATTCAACGATTTCTACCTCGTCCGATCCCGTAACCTTTGATTTCTCGGGTGACGATGACCTCTGGGTATACATAAGCGATGATGAAGGCAACTCACAGCTCGTGCTCGACCTCGGCGGCGACCACAAATTCTCAAGCGGTACTATCGATTTCAGCACAATGACTGCAACCTCGGATTTCGTGTACAACGACTTCAACAGCGACACTACCGAAAAAGTGGCTGTTCCCTCAGATGAAATCTGGATTAAAAAGGACAGCTACAGCAATCTCTACTTTAAGACGTGGAACAAAACCGATTCATCGGGCAATCCCGTTGATACCTACATTTCACCTTATGCTACCGTAAGCTATAAGATGAAAGACGGCAACTCGGTTGACTTCTTCAAATTCAAGGTTTCTGCACTGAGCGGTGCTTCGCAGTTCACAATCAATACTGCAAAAACCACCTCAAGCGAGATTTGCTCATTAAAGACAGTTGACGCAACAGGCAATGTCTATAACATTGTAAACAGCAAGGCTGAGCTGTACACCTACACTTCAACCGCAGGCACTTCCTCAGGCTCAGTTTCAAAATCATTCTACGGCGGACAGACTCTCAATCCGAACAAGACATACCATATGACGGTATTCTATATGGAAAGAGGTCTTATCGAGTCAAACTTCCAGGTGCACTTTACAATGACTCCCGTTACAAACAACCTTGAGGTTGACAAAGAGGTTGTTGCCGACGGAATCAACAACAGCACTCTGGCTCAGGCTGTTTACGACAACGACACGTTCTCATATTATTCGTCAAATACATCCGAAAGCGTGTCGGGCAAGACATACACATATACCGACCAATCGGGCAATACTTCAACAAAAGCACTCGACAGCAAAGGCTCTTTCAGTCTTAAGGACAAGGAAAGCGCATACTTTGTCAGCCGGTTTAAAACAGGCAGTACGATGACTGTAAACGAAAGCGGAATTGAGTCGAACTCTGTTGTTTCGCTTGCCGACAGATACAGCATAAAATGGGCGTTGTTTGACAGTGCAAAGGGTACTCAGCTTGGACTCGGCGCATCAACTAAGGCGGAATTTACCCTTGAGGGAACAAATGCCGACGAAAACTCCGAGCTTCTGCTCCACTACGTCAATACGCTCAACACAGGCTCGCTTAAGCTTACAAAACAGGTGTTTAATAAAGAGAATAAAAATATCACTTCTTCAATCGACCGTGATTTCAGCTATACTGTTAAGCTTGACGTAAACGGCGGTACGGACTATAAGGCATATCCGCTCAACTACACAGTAACAAGCGGCTCGACTTCAACAGATATTTATTCTGCCGACGGCACAATTTCGTTCTCACCCGGTGATACGGTAACAATCAACGGACTTCCCGTCGGTGCAACCTATATGGTTACCGAGAATGTACCCGAGGGCTACAGATGCAGTAACAACAATATTTCGGGTACAATCACAAGCAAGGTAAGCACTGCTGAATTCAAGAACATTCAGAGCGACGGTCAGGGCGAAATTACCGTTACAAAAACGCTTGACGGCGAAAATTACACAGGCTCGCAGTTTGAATTCGTGCTTGAGGGACTTGACGCTTCCTCGGTTACAAACGGCGTAGATATGAGCGGTAAGGCTACATCTGCAACTTCTGCCGATAAAGGAACAGTTACCTTCAATGGCGGCGACGCTCTTACGTTCAGCGAGGTAGGCGTTTACAGATTCAAGCTTTATGAAAAGCCCTATGACGGAATCGGCTACACCACTGATTCTTCAACCTATTATCTGCAATTTACCGTAACAGATAACGACGGCGAGCTTGAAATTAACAGCAATACCGTTGCTTACTACACAAACGACAGCTTCAGTGGAGATTCCGTAAAGTCAGTTACATTCAGCAATACAACCGAAAAGGCTTCAATTACCGTAAACAAAACCGACCAGAGTAATTCAACAACGAATACCGACGGTACAAAATTTGCGCTTGCCAAGGTAAAGTCGGCAAATCTTACGGAAAGTCAGATTGAGAATATAATCAAAAATGACAGCGATAAAATCACCGTTCAGACCATAACAAACGGCTCGGCTGTTTTCAGCGATTTGCCAATTTACCGGAACGGAGATTCGATTTATGACCCTGCAAGCAGCAGCTGGGTTGCTTCCGACAACTACTTAAACGGTACTTCAACAACTCAGATTTACTGCATTTTTGAATACTCACCCGCAGGCGGCTATTCAATTAACAATACAGTCAATTACGTTACATTCCCGCTCAACTCCGAATATGTTTCAACCGCTCCCGACGGATACACCAAAAACGCCGACGGTTACTACGTAAACAGTGACGGAAATTATAAATATTCCACTGAGTTCAGCTATGTTGACGGCTTGATTGTATCGCCGAACGCAAGCGGAAGCGGAATGAATATGTTCCTGATTATCGGTCTTGGAATTCTCGGCACAGGCGTACTGGCTGTTGCAGGCTATATGTTCTACGACAGAAATCAGCGCAAAAAACGCAGAGCAAGATACAACGCTCGCCACTAAATCAGCTTAACCTTTTGGTTATCATAAATTACATATATTTATATTTAAAAGGAGAATGACAAATGAAAACAACAAAGAAAATTTTTGCGGCTTTCCTTGCTGTAATGATGATCGCTCTTATGATCCCGTTCACAGCAAGCGCAGTCGAAACCTACAAGGTTGAAATCACAGGCAAGTCAGGCTATACTTTTACTCTTTACAAGGTAGCAAGTGTAAATGCATCTACTATGACTTACTCGAATTTTGCTTCTACACGTGTACAGACTGCTCTTGAAACAAAGGTTGACAGCAAAGAAATCAAAGACACAAACGGTAATAAACAGATAGTAACAGGTGTAGATGTTCAGGCACTTCTCAGCGCTTGTAATGCACTTTCTGATACACAGTTAGCAGCAAACGGCGTAAAGGTTGATGATTTTACTGCAAGCTATAGTAATAATAATATAGCAGCAGGTGTTTACTTCGTAAAGGTTACTGGCTATCCTACAGGCGTAAGTGTAAAGACAGTAAACAACAGCGTATTTGCACTTCCTTACTACAATGGCGCAACAAGAATGACATCAATTGAATTCAGCGCCGGCAGTAAGATTACTGATAATGAACCTACTGTAGGTAAATCATTTACAGGTAAAACAGAAACAGCTATAAGCGAAGCAATCGGAACAGAAATCAGCTACACACTTACCGGTTCTGTTGTAGGTTCAGCTACTCAGCCTGCTACAGAATATAAGTTTGTCGATACAATGACAAAAGGTCTTGACTATGCCGGCGACAGCAAATTATCTGTAAAGCTCACCCGTACAGATGCTGAAGGTAATAACACAGAAAGAGCACTTACGAATGCTGAATATACTGTAACTTACAATGCTCCTGACGCTGATTCAAACCGCACATTAACAGTAGAACTTGACAGCAGTGTTTTAGCAAATACTTCAGATTTCTATAATTATTCAAACGTTGTAGTTACTTACAAGGCTAAATTAAATTCAAACGCTGTAAGAGGTATGAAAACAGATACAATAGAGAAGTTTACAGAAGGTGCTAACGCAGGCAAATATGACTACGCAAACGAAAAATCAATTCTTAACAACAACATCAACTATGTAGAGCTTGAATATACAGCTAACGGTACTCATTCAACTCTTGTAGGACCTTACCTCAGGGTTTATACATACGACCTCGTTGTAACAAAGGTTGACGCAGCAAACAACACCACAAAGCTCAACGGAGCTAAATTCAAACTTTACACAAATTCTGCTTGCACTGATGCTTATCTTGCAACAAACGGTGCAGAAGTAGAAACAGGTGCGAATGGTGCAGCCGAAGGTACAGCTACATTTGCAGGCCTCAGCGAAGGTACATATTACCTCAAGGAAACAGTGGCTCCCACAGGCTACAACCTCAACACAACTGTATTTGAAATTACCGTTCCCGGTGATGATAAAACAACAGGTATTGTAAATCAGACAGTAACAGATTCACTTCTTGTTACTCCTAACACAGGTGGCGTGGGCACAATGATGTTCACAATCGGCGGTGCAGCACTCATCGCTTGCGCAGGTGTTCTCTTCCTTATCGTAAGAAAGAAAAAATCTGCTAAATAATTATTGACTTATTACTTTCACAACTTGCAAAAATATATGTAATTTCAGCGGACGCTCCAATGCGTCCGCTTTTTGTCTGTCAAATAGTATAACCTCAGATATTGACGACGTTTCGGGCGACCACGCAGGGTCGCCACTACGGTAGAAATACAACGACGTATTTTACAGTGTAGGGGCAGCCCAGTGTGGCTGCCCGTTGGGTAACAATAAACGCTTCCTTTTACAGTCGTAGGGACACGGCGTGCCGTGTCCGTGTTGACTATCAAATGCTACCGATTATATCAACATTGATGTGACAAACAAACCTTTCCGTAGGGGACGGGTTCCTACACGTCCCTATGTATAAATTGTGAAACAGTTTATACATTATGATTCGCTGCTCCACACTAAAAAAGGTCGGAACATCGTCACAAAACGGTGTTCCAACCATTAAAAACATATTCAGATTTTTTCAAAAAATATAATTTACCGCAATTACTACTGCGCTGATTGAAAGCAATACTATTCCCGTAACTCTGTTAAGCGTTTTCGGCTTAGCCTTATTTGCAATTACGGCGGCAATCCTTGCCCAGATAAGCGTAAATAACATACACAGAATAAGCGTTGCAAGGTCGGGCATTTCACCGATTGAAAAGTGACTGACAGCACCCGTAAGCGCCGTAAACGTCATAATAAATACGCTTGTGCCGACTGCTGTTTTAAGCTCGTAGCCGAGAAAGCTTGTCAGCACCAGAAGCATCATCATTCCGCCGCCCGCGCCGACAAATCCGCAGATAAAGCCAATCAGCACGCCGCCGATTACCGACTTGATAATGCGTGTCTTTTTCGGCACGCTTTCCATATTTTCCTTGGTAGTCATAACAGGCTTTACGATGAATCTAACGCCCAACAGCAAGGTCATAAACACGCTGAAATTGCCCATAACGGTATTCGGCAGAAGGCTCGAAACCCAGCTTCCGACAAGCGTGAACACAAGCACACAAGCCATCATCAGCAAGCCGTTTTTAATGTCGAGATTCTTGTTCTTTTTATAGGTGTATGCGCTCACCGCACTCGCCAGCACGTCGCTTGCAAGACCTACTCCGACAGCAGTATAGGCGGGAATACCGAGAAAAGTTATAAGCAGAGGACTGACGATTGCCGCCGCACTCATTCCTGCAAATCCCGTACCGATGCCTGCGCCTGCGCCTGCAACAAAGCAGACCAGAATTTTAATAAGTAGTTCTATGATAAACACACCCTCTTTAATTACATACAGATAAACTGTAGCACATAATAAGGTGAGTGTCAATAAACAGCTTTTTCCTTATGTTTAAGACGGGCTAAAGGCAGTCCACAGGACTGTTTTCTTAACGTAATTCCTCTCAAGGGAAAATGTCACGAAGTGACAAAAGGGTCTGGGCGACAGACGTACCCTTTCGAATCCCGTTATGCACCAATGTGGAGCTGATAACTATGTTTCATATAGCGAAAGGTATCATCTCGTTTGTTGCGGCGTGAGCAGTCTTGACGTATCATCAGCTCGACGGACTAAAAACAGTCCACAGGACTGTTTTCTTTACGTAATTCCCCTCATAGGGGAAATGTCACGAAGTGACAAAAGGGTCTGGGCGATAGCCGTACCCTTTCGAATCCCGTTATGCTCCAATACAAAAATAACCACAGCCTTATTGGCTATGGTTATTTTTTGGAGCTGATAACGGGATTCGAACCCGTGACCTCGTCCTTACCAAACGGTATTTTTACTTTTATCGGAATTTTGTAATCTTTAATAAATGGCTTTCTAATGCGGTTTTTATGGGCTTTGTGTTTTGTGGGCTTTAGTCTGTTTTGGGGTTTATTTGCCGAATTAAACCCCAAATAAACCCCAAATAAACCCCAACTTTTACAGTGCAGTCAAATGCATTTACCCCCCTCGTATGCGCGCCTGCGGAGTTTCAGACGTCACCACTCTTCGGTCTTTATGTGAGTTTAAAAATGCACACCCCCGGGGGGCGTTTCCGCTGCGAGATAAAATAATATTTTACACTGACTGAACGCAAGAACACCCACACAAGCATTATCGGCAAGCGTGGGTGACTCTTTATTTATTCTGATTCTGAATGTGCAGCGGAAAATATAAGCCTTACTGCTGTTATTGAAGCATTTAATAAACAAAAAACTAAGGGAACGTCGATAACGCTCCCCATACAAAAACATAAATGTTTTTTGATATCAGTACTATTATATGTTTTTCAACACAAAAAGTCAACTACTTTTTTTAAAAATTTGTAAGTAGATTTTAACAGTTGCTGATTTTCATAGTATTTTTTATTCCGGCACATTCGATTGTAAACCAAATCTTTTAATTCTGAATATCTATGTTTTTTCACTTTTTCAGATACAATTATATCATAAACCATTAATAAACAAATGAATTCAAATATTGGTCTAACAGATAAATATTTTTTCCTTTCAGCTTTGCTTATGTCCGAAATATTAGAAATAAAAGAGCTTACTACTTTACCGGGTTTTGTAAATCCACTTCGTAAATTATTGATAATACAGTTATTATGTGCGCAAGCATTACGAATACTCTTCACAGGATTAAGTAAAGAAATGGGAATCGGGAAATTTTGAGATGCGCAATTAGAATAATAAAAATCATAAAACTTTATAAATTCGCCAAAACTAATTATTTCAACAAAAGCCCATATTGGACAACGCACATCTACACTATCAAAAATGACTTTTCCGTTTACATTTATATGTGTATCAAAAGAGAAAAATTTATTTATTAAGTCGCCTACATAAGTAGATTTCCGTTTCTTGTAAATATCCTCATAAAGAAATTCATTTGACTGTAAAAAATCTACAACTACGCTATATCCGTCCTCGCTGCTATTTGATGTAATATCGTTTAACAGTCGTATCTTTAAATCGTGTTCTACATCTAAGCACATATGGATTATTAAAAATCTTATGCGCATATCAATAATCGAAAGGTCGACTAAATTGGAAAAATCCAAATTGATATATTTTCCTTTTTCTTCTCCGGAGGTTTTTTTGTCATAGTTTTTTCTGTATGAAGCAATTCTATAATAATTATTATGGTGCCTTAAATATTCTATAGCTTCTTCTTCTGAAATAAAATTAAACGTTATGCCCTTTTCATTTTTAATTTTTTCAATAATTTTTTCCGGTTCTAATTTAGGTTTCAACATATTATTTCCCTTTAAAGCAATGAATTATTCCGTTTTATTCTCCTTGTCACGCTCCATTGTTTCATCAATGGCACGATTAACAAAGCCGTTTATGCTTTCACCGTTGCTTTCTGCGTGAGCCTTTATTATATCCTTGTTGCCTTTCGGAACAGCTATATTTATACGGTCATAGGCTTTTGCGTTGTATCTGTTATTCGCCGCAATTCTTGCCTTGCTATTCTTATTTTCGCCCATATTTTCACCGCCTATTCTATTGACAACTAATTGACATTATGGTAATATAAAGGTGAAAGGAACGGCTTTAGCTGTTCCGCTTAAGTGATTAATTATTTATGATTAACCGTCTTGTGTTGCAGCACAGGGCGGTTATTTCTTTTTTATATTCTTAATGACTTCATTCAAAGCCACCAATAAAACAGCAAATGAGATTATGTAAATCATATCCACCATTTGAATATACACCCCCTTTCTCAAGGGAGCTGAAACAGCCGCCACCGTTCCTTTACGATATTATTATATCATAGATATATACAATTAACAAGTACAATTATGTACAAAAAATGTACTTAAACATTGTATATATTTACTATTGAATACACTTAAACATTGTAGTATAATATAGGTACAGAGTTAAGGAAAGGGGCGTTACAGATGAAACGCACACAGCATAGCAAGGTTATGACAATAGCAAACAGACTTGTAAAGCAGGGCTATAACAGAGCTAATGCAATGGTGAAAGCGTGGGTGCTTGTCAAGCTCCCGAACATCTGCACAAAGGTTGCAGGCGTGACCTACGGCAAACGTCAGCAGGCTATTGAGCACCTTACACACTATCGCCCCGAAAACATCAGAATAAGCCTTTACCGGGATAAGGCAAACGCATATGACCGCAACGCAGTTGCAGTTATAGCAACCGTAAAGGGCAAAGGCTCGTATACAATGGGTTATCTTCCGAAAGCTCTGGCGGCGTTCATAGCTCCGCTGATGGACTCAGGGCGTACAATCACAAGCCGCCTTGCAGGTATCAGAGGAACAAATGAGCCGTACTTAAATTACGGACTTGGAATAGAGGTGATAATATAAGCGGTTGCTTTTCCGCTGCAAGCAACAGAGAGAATATAATACACAGTCGCAGCGGCGTACATATTAACACAGTAAAAGGAGTTTCGCAATGTATCTGCTTATAAAAAAGAGTGATAAAGACTATTCGGAAAAGATTAAAAAAATAAACGTAATGCTTGGATTGATGCGCAGTCAAGAAAGGCTTGATAAAGTCTATGAATTTGTAGATATGCAATATACGCTTGATAAGAAGTTTACAAAATAAGGAGCTGACACAATGAACACACTAACTTTATCCGCTGCGGAAATTGCAACGCTTTTGTTGCTTAACGTAGCCGTACAGGACGTTATAAACGGCAGGATAACACCTGATACCATAGAGGAATTGAAAGCGTTACAGCCCGAATTAGACGGGATTTTATTTAAAGAAAAAAGCCCTTTAAACTGCACCGTTTTACCATTGGGCGCAGTTTAAAGAGCGTACATATTACCACACCTATATTTTACAACACGCAAGGGCAAATGTCAAGAATTGAGGTGAAAAAATATGAAAAATAAATTTGTTATGAAAAAGACTCTGACCTTAAATGCAGATGAAATAATAACGCTTCATTTACTGGCACAACTGAATGATGAAATACTTACTTGCGGTTTGACAAAAGATAATTCAGAGGAATTGACAGACTTGCAATTTGAGCTTATGGGCATTATTCGCAAGACTATAAAATAAATAATTTCATTGCAGCGGCATAACAAACCGCTGCTATTTTATGCTTATTTTGAGCGCTTTTAGGGGTATATTGCGAGATTTTTATATAATAATATAAATTAACGAATAATAATAAAATCGGCTTGGCGGCTTTAAAACGCTTATTATTAAAGGGGTAATGTCTTTTAGAATAAGCTGATTGCATTCAACTGCAAAATGCTTATTCAGATTGCAAGTATATGTTTTGAAGCTCCTTGTTTTTTCGTAGCTTACAAATACCATTATTTTTAGCGTTCATTGTTTTAGACTTTGTAATTCCGCTGCTTGTTGCTATTTTGTCGTAACTCATACGCAAAAGAAAATGCTTTGTTATAACGTCCTGCTCTAACGGCGTGAGCTTTGAAAGCGCATCATAAAGCGTTTTGTTTACTTCGTTTGTTTCTACACTTTCTAATTCCTGATAAGCTGTAGTATCTTCTATAAAGTCGATTAGCTCTGTGGTTTCTTCGTCAGCTGTAGTCTGATTGTATGAAAGCTCCTGAATCTCCCGGCTGTTCTTTGGAATTGCGTTTTGCAGCTCTGCCATTACCTGATAACTCAAATATGTATTGAATTGATACGGCTTTTCGGGTTCATAGGCTTTTACAGCGTTGCAGAGTGCAAAAAACATATGCTGTTTTAAATCGTCTACAGTGATGTAATTCGGCAGCGGATAATTATATATTTTTTTATGGAGAATGTTATACAACAAAAATTCCGTATTCTTCCATAACTGCGGTAAATATTCAAAATTTCCTTGCTTTATAAGCATAGCCAATTCATCATTATTCATTTTATTGCTCCTCTGAAAGTCCTAAAAGCCAATCTGCACTTACATTCAAGCCTTTTGCGATTAGTTTTATATTATATGCTGTAGGTTGATATGCGCCTTTTATATATTCGTAAATCATACCACGTCTTACGCCGGTGAGCTTTGCGACTTGTGCCGGATATAAATCACGCTCAAGCATAATTTTTTCGAGCCTTTTTGAAAATGTTAAATCTAATTTACTCAATTTACAACACCTGACCTTTAAATTTATTTGATTTTGCAGCGGAAATAAGAATAGACTATGTTGTATTTTTACTTTTCTTTGCCGCTGCAAGTCTTTCATCACGGTACATTCTGACGTAGATATACCACCACCCATTAAATTCATTGTATGTAGGAGTGGCAGAAACAAACCTATATCCCTTGTATTTGCGTTCCCAGTATTCTCTATCATCTACACGCTCACGTGCTATACGTGCCATTTCAGAGCGTGTATGTGTATCGTCCTTTGTCTTTACCTCGGGTTGCTTTAAGTTTGTGGAGCAATACCAACGTTTTGTACCCATAGGCTTTTTAGATATGTACCGGGCGAATGCTTCGCCGCCCTCTTTTGCAGTAGGTTGGAACCTATCGGCGTTGGTAAAATCTCCGTGTTTCCATAGCTCTTCTGATGTATCTCTATCCATAGCCGACATTATTCCGTGCCAGTGCCACCGACCGCCTTTATACTCAATGACGTATATGTATTTGATTTGAGGTAGTCCGTTCTTTTTTCGGTAGTATTTTACACGTCTGAAATAATTTTGAATGTCCTTTTGTACTTTATCTTCGTTTTCGGGCATTTCATCATCACGGTAGGTAGCGTGTATTATAATATCTCCTGCAACGAAATTTGTGTTTACAAGTCTGATAAGCTTCTTTGTTGCGTTCTTCTCGTTTAGATTCTGTTGCTCTATACGGGAGAGCTTGCGCCTGCGGTCGTGTCTGTGGCCGTGAGCCGTAACAGGGAAGTGTTCAACCTCTAAATACTTCCCCGATATTATTCTTTTTTCACGTGATTTCATTTTTAGAGCCTTTCGGTTATTTATATCGTCGAGTTGTTAATACCGAATACAAGCCCGAAAAGCGGCAACAAAAGCCGCATTTTTTCTTGACTTTTGCCGCTGCACGTGATAAAATAATATCAGTGGTTGGAGCGGCAAAAGCTGCTTGTTTCCCGTCTGATGTGCTGTGTCGGACGGGATTTTTATTTTATTCGGTTGTGTTCGTGTTTCATCAGCTTATGCGCCTTATGTTTCCGTACTCGATAACGTTGTTATTCGCAGCGGAATTGCAAGAGCTTATGTATTCAATAAGCGCATCAAGATTGATAAGGCGTTTACGTCCGCACATAATAGTCGGTATCTTTCCGCTGATTGCAAGCTGACGTATGCAATACTTGCTTATTGCGGTGTGTTCGTCCATTGCCCTTATTTCTGCATAACATTCATCAAGTGTACGCATTCTTGCGAGTTGTGACATTTTTTATTCCTTTCTGTTTACAGCCCTGATGAAAAATGATATAATCACGTCAGAGCCGTAAACTTTTTTTGTTGTGTTGTTTTTGGCTTTAGCCGTTTGGAGTGTTGGCTCACTTCAAGCGGCGTTTTTTATTTTATGGGTGATTCTATGCAGTCGGCTGCATTTCCGCTGCAAGAGTGAAGAATATAATACATAGGCTGTACCTTATACAGCTTCTGCACGTGCAGCGGCTTTGCGCTCTGCTATTTCATCAATGATTTTGAATATGCGCTCTTTTTCGTCCTGCTTCAACTCGTGACGGAGCTTACGGGATAAAGCGGCATCTAAAATTTTCAGCTCGTCGGCTACCTCCCAAAGGTATACACCGCTGCTCCTAGCGTATGCTCTGATGTCTTCGTTTGCTCTCATTGTGTTTTCTCCTTTCAAAATTTTAAAATTGTTGTTGACATTAACAACTAAAGAATGTATTATGTTAATAACAAGTATCGTTGTTATATTTATCATTATAAACAACAATACTTTAAAGGTCAATATATGTTGCTAAAATAATTTGAAGTAGCAACAAATATATGCAATAGAATTTAATAGGGTGATTTTATGCAACAAAAATGTACTCTTTTTCCCGAAAGACTTACAAAATTAAGAGAAAAAGAATGTATGTCACGTCAGCAGTTAGCCGATATTTTAGGAGTTTCAAGGGCAAGTCTTGAATATTACGAAAAAGGAAAGAGAACGCCCGATATTGAAGTTTTATATAAATTATCGGAGCATTTCAATGTGACTGCTGATTATCTTATAGGGAGAACCGACAAATGCGGCAAAAGCACAGATGAAAACGCAGTATGCGAATATACCGGACTTTCTGAACAAGCTGTTAAAGAATTAAATATAATAAAGCAGTTGTCTGAATACGGTTATATAGATGATGAATGTGATTTAAATATAAATTTAAAAAATGCATTAAGTAAAGAAAATACCGCTTTTTTAGAAGCCGTTAAGTATAATGATAAACAGTATTTGCATTATTTAAGTGAATTGATTTTAGATATTGACTTTTGCAGCATTATAACCGAAGTTTCAGAGTATATAAAAATCAATAAAAAAATAGAAATGATAAATAAAGAGTCGGAAAATTTTGAAAAGCTAAAAAAATACACTGAAAAAGCTGATTTTTCTTTATATAAAATTACAAAGTATATGCAAAAAGCTGTTTCCTCCATTAGTGTAAATAGTAAAAGTAATGAGGTGCAGAATGGCAACGATTGAGAAAAGGGGCAATTCTTACCGCATAACGGCGTGTTGCGGCTATGACATTACGGGCAAGCAGATACGCCGCCGTATGACGTACAAGCCCGAACCGAATATGACCGCAAAGCAGATTGAAAAAGAGGTTCAGCGGCAAGCCGTACTCTTTGAGGAACAATGTCAGAACGGCACAGCTCCCACAGACGGCAGAATGAAGCTCGCCGATTTTGTGCCGATATACCTTGAAAACGCAAAGCACAGGCTTTCGCCCGTTGTGTATGAAAAGTATTGCCGACTGCTCGACATTGCTATTATTCCTATGCTCGGACATATGAAGCTAAAGGACATCAAGCCTATTCACATACAGAGGTTTGTAAACGCCCTTGAAGAGCGCACAACTCACCTTGACGGCACAGGCGGCAAGCTATCGGCTTCAACCGTACGCAGATACTACACAATGGTTCAATCAGTCTTGCACAGTGCCTATAAGCTCGGTTTAATCGGCGTAAATCCAGCCGACAGCGACCGTATAACCTTGCCAAAGGTAGAGGAACAGAAAACGGAAATATTCAATGATGAAGAGCTTGCAAAGCTTCTTGACTGTTTAGAGGGTGAGCCGCTGCAATTCAGATTATTAATACACCTTGCACTAAATACGGGTTGCCGCCGTGGTGAGCTTGTCGGCTTGAAGTGGAGCGACATAAACTATAAAACGGGTATTCTGACCGTGAGCCGCAGTAATTACAAGCTGACGGGTGAAACGGAAATAAAGAGCAAAGCGACAAAGACAGGCAAGAGCAGAGAAATAATGTTGCCGCCGTATTGTCTTGCAATGCTGAAACAGTTTAAGGCACAGCAGGCGCAAACGCAATTAATGCTTGGCGACCGTTGGCAGGGTGATAACTGGATATTCACGCAGGCAGACGGAAAGCCTATGTACCCGACAACGCCAACACAGTGGTTCAGCAAGTTTTTAAAGCGCAACGGACTTGAACACAAAAAGTTTCACGCCTTGCGGCATACCTCGGCAACGCTTCTGCTAAGTAACGGAACGAACATAAAGAACGTAGCTTCAAGGCTCGGACACGCACAGTTAAAGACAACAAACCGATATGTTCACGCAGTAGAGCAGGCAGAAAAGGAAGCCGCAAACACCTTTGAAGCACTTCTGAACACGAACAGGAAAAGAGCATAATAAAAAGCGGTTGTACCCTCGGTAAAAGAGAATACAACCGTATTTTTATTCTGTATTTAATTGTAGAGTGCAGCGGAAATATAAGCCCCACAAAAGCAATTTTAAAGGCAATAAACCCCAAATAAACCCCAAAACGCTCTATAATTCTTTTAAAGAAATAGAATAACCGCAGCGGAAAAGCTCTGAAAACGGCTTTCCAATGCGGTTTTTATGTTGGAGCTGATAACGGGATTCGAACCCGTGACCTCGTCCTTACCAAGGACGCACTCTGCCTACTGAGCTATATCAGCATATTCTTTTTTCGCTCGTCTGCACTTGCAGACAACGTCTTTTAATATCATACCACATATATCCGACAATTTCAAATGTTTTTTGAAAAAAATGAAAAATTTTTTTAGAATTTCAGATTTATAAGCTGTAAATTTCAAAAATAATTAAAAAACACTTGATTATTGCGAAGAACAGTGCTATAATCATAATGTTAAATATCTTAAAGTAAAGGAGTGGGCAACAAACCCGCTCCTTTGTATTTTGTAAATCGGGAGGTATTGTATGGCTAAAAGCAAGGGCGGCGTTACCGTTTCAAAGGTCTGGGAGCTTTGCGAGCCTATCGTAAAGGAATTCGGTCTTTCACTCTGGGACGTTCGCTATGTAAAAGAGGGTGCAGACCGGTATCTGCGAATCTTCATTGACAAGGAAGGCGGCGTTGATATTACGGACTGCGAAAAGGTTTCACGTGCAATCAACACTCCGCTTGACGAGCTTGACCCCATTGAAAACGCTTACTGCCTTGAGGTCTGCTCACCCGGAATTGAGCGTGAGCTTGTTCGTGACGAGCATTTTATGCAGTTCATCGGCGCTGACATTATGGTAAAAATGCGCCGTCCGATTGAGGGAATAGGCAAGGACTTCTGCGGCGTATTAAAGGGCTACGACGACGGAATGGTTACGATTTCCGACCACAGCGGCGAAAACGAGGTTACAATAAGCAAAAAGGACGCCGCTTGGATTAAGCTTGACGATTTTGACTGAAAAGCTGATAATATTATTAGAAAAGGATGATTGGAAAAATGACTAACAAGGAATTATTTGAAGCATTGAGAATGTTTGAAAAGGAAAAGGATATTCCGATGGATTATATGCTTCAGCAGATTGAAAAGGCTATCGTTATCGCCTGCAAAAACTACTACGGCGGCAACGAAAACGTTGTGTTCAACATTGTTCCCGAAAAGAACACATTTGACGTAAAGCTTGTTAAAACCGTTGTTGATGAGGTGCTCGACCCCGACTTTGAAATCACAAGAGAGGACGCCGAGAAAATCAACAAGAGAAAAATTTACAGCATCGGCGACGAGGCTCAGATTCCGCTTGACCCCAAAAAGCTCGGCAGAATCGCAGTTTCAGCCGCAAGAAACGTAATCCGTCAGGGAATCCGTGCAGGCGAAAAGGGACAGACTCTTATTGAGTTCCAGAGCAAGCTCGGCGAAATCGTTACTGCACAGGTTGAGAGAATCGACCCCAAAAGCGGCATTGCAACAATTAAAATCGGCAAGGCCGAGGCTATGCTTCCCAAGAGTGAGCAGATTGGCTGCGGCGAGCTTAAAGAGGGCGACCATATAAAGGTTTATATCGCAGACGTAAAGGACAACGAAAGAGGTCCTCACGCTATAATTTCAAGAACTCACCCCGGATTTGTAAAGCGTATGTTTGAACAGCAGGTTCCCGAAATTTTTGACGGAATTGTTGAAATCAAGTCTATCTCCCGTGAGGCAGGCTCCCGTACAAAGATGGCTGTTTCAAGCAACAATCCCGACGTTGACGCAATCGGTGCATGCATCGGTGCAAAGGGTGCGAGAGTAAACAGCATTGTCGAGGAGCTCGGCGGCGAGAAAATCGACATTATCGAATACAGCGACGAACCTGAAAAGTACATTTCAGCGGCGCTTTCACCTGCAAGTGTATGCAAGGTTGAAATCGTTGACGAGGAGTCAAAGAGCTGCAAGGCAACAGTGCCCGACGGTCAGCTTTCGCTTGCAATCGGCAACAAGGGTCAGAACGCAAGACTTGCCGCAAGACTTACAGGTTGGAGAATTGACATTCGTCCCGAAAGCGGTTTCTACGGCGAGGACGAGGATGACGAAACAGTCGCTTCCGAAACAGAAGAAACAGCAGAAGAGTGATATTAATTCGGAATTAATTTAGCAATCGTATGTTTTATTCATAGTGCCGTTTTTGAAAAAATAATTAATGTAGGGAACGACCCCTGTGTCGTTCCTATAAGGTTAGCTGAATTTCTGTTAGGAACGACACAGGGGTCGTTCCCTACGATGTATTAATTTGGTTTGTGAACTAACAACGTATCCTCGAGGTAAAGTATGAAAAAAGTTCCTTTAAGAAAATGTACCGGGTGCGGTGAGATGAAGGAAAAGCGTGAGCTTATCCGGGTTGTCAAAGCCCCCGAAAAGAAAGATGAAAACGGCAACGTCGTTTCGGGTGGAGAAATTTCGCTTGATTTGACAGGCAGAAAGCCCGGCAGGGGAGCGTATGTCTGCAAAAACACAGACTGCTTTGAAAAGGCACGAAAGGCTCGAAGGTTTGAACGCTCCTTAAGCTGTAAAATCCCCGAGGATGTTTACGAGCAGATGAGCGCAGAGCTTGAAAACGCATCGGAAGATTAAGAGGTGGCTGAAATGAACGACAGAATTTTATCGCTTCTCGGTCTTTGCAGACGAGCGGGAAAGCTCGTAATCGGTGCCGACCCGACAATCGAGTCGATTAACAAGGGCAAGTCAAAAATAGTGATTTTTGCAAGCGACTTTTCAAAAAACAGCATTAAACCCGTGCTCACAGCGGCACATTCAGGCAATATCAAGGCATTTTGCATAAACAGAAGCAAAGATGAATTAAGCTTTGCACTCGGCAAGCTGTGCGGAGTGCTTTCGGTGGAGGATAAGGGCTTTGCCGAAAAGCTTTCACAGCTCATTAAAGATGAAAACGAACAGGGAGGAGAATTATATGATAAAATATAAGGTTAAGGACGCAGCGAATGATTTTGGGGTTCCCAATAAGAAGATTATCGAGATTCTCGAAAAGCACTGCGGTGTTATAAAAAAGACTATGACTTCTCTTGAAGAAAGCGAGCTTGACGTGATTTTTGACGTCATCACAAAGGAAAACAGCGTTGAAAGCTTTGACGCTTACTTTGCAACACGCAACAAAAAGCTTGAAGAAGCACCCGAAAAGCAGGCTGAAGCTCCCAAAGAGGAGAAGAAAACCGAAAATAAGAGCGAAAATAAAAACAAGCCTAAGACTGATAAAAGGGCAGAAAAGGCAGATAATAAACCCAAGGCTGACAAAAAGGAAAATGCTCCTAAGGATATCGAGATTAAGAGCGAGGAAGAAACATCTACCCGCAAGCGCAGAGTTATCGATACCCGTGCTACAAACGTAGACGTTGAGCGTTACAACTCAAAGTACGACGATATGGCAAACGACAGCTCCAAGATGAGGAGCACAGACAATACGGTTAAAAAGCAGAAGTTTTCAAACCGTTCACAAAAGCAGAAGGGCAGACGTCAGGGCAAGAAAGAAACAGAGGCAGAGCGCCTGAAGCGTATTGCGCTTGAGCGTAAGCAAAAGCCTATTACCGTTCAGATTCCCGATGAAATCGTTGTTTCCGAGCTTGCCTCAAGACTCAAGGCTACTGTAGCCGAGGTTGTTAAAAAGGCGTTCCTTATGGGCTCAATGGTAACTGCTACCGACACAATCGACTTTGATACAGCCTCACTTATTGCAATGGAATTCCACGCAAAGGTTGAAAAAGAGGTTGTTGTTACAATCGAGGAGAGAATTATCGACGACAGCGAGGACGACGATGCAAATCTCGTTGGCAGAGCTCCCGTAGTTGTAGTTATGGGACACGTTGACCACGGTAAAACCTCAATTCTCGACGCTATACGTCACGCAAACGTAACCGCAGGCGAAGCTGGCGGTATCACACAGCACATCGGTGCGTACAGAGTAATGATTGACGGCAAGCCGATTACATTCCTCGACACACCCGGACACGAAGCATTTACAACAATGCGTGCAAGAGGTGCGCAGGTAACGGATATCGCAATCCTCGTTGTTGCGGCTGACGACGGAATTATGCCCCAGACTGTTGAGGCTATCCACCACGCAAAGGCGGCAGGCGTTTCCGTAATCGTTGCAATCAACAAAATGGATAAGCCGGGCGCAAATCCGGAGGCAGTAAAACAGCAGCTCACAGAACACGAGCTTATTCCCGAAGAATGGGGCGGCGACACACCGTGTATTCCCGTTTCTGCAAAGACAAAGGAAGGTCTTAACGATTTGCTCGAAATGGTGCTCCTCGTTGCCGAGATGAAGGAGCTTAAGGCTAACCCCGACAGAGCCGCAAAGGGTACTGTAATTGAGGCTCGTCTTGACAAGGGCAGAGGCCCTGTTGCAACAGTGCTTGTTCAGAACGGTACGCTCCATAAGGGCGACACAATCATTGCAGGTACCTGCGTGGGCAGAGTAAGAGTTATGACAAACGACAAGGGCGAAAGAGTTCAGGAGGCAGGTCCGTCCGTTCCTGTTGAGATTACGGGACTTGACGAAGTGCCTGTTGGCGGCGATATTTTCGACGCAGTATCAGATGAACGTCTTGCAAGAACTCTTGTTGACCAGAGAAAGGCTGCAAAGAAAGAGGAAATCTTCAATGCGCAGACCAAGGTTACGCTTGATAACCTCTTTGACCAGATGAAGCTCGGCGAGGTTAAGGAGCTTCAGATTATCGTAAAGGCAGACGTTCAGGGCTCTGTTGAGGCTGTTAAGCAGTCGCTTGAAAAGCTCTCGAACGAGGAAGTAAGAGTAAACGTAATTCACGGCGCAGTAGGCGCAATCAACGAGTCAGACGTTATGCTTGCA
The DNA here is from genome assembly GCA_019415925.1 of Clostridiales bacterium. Taxonomy (GTDB): domain Bacteria; phylum Bacillota; class Clostridia; order Oscillospirales; family Acutalibacteraceae; genus Ruminococcoides. The sequence continues at coordinate 3,254 of DXYG01000004.1, read as the reverse complement.
GAGGCTTCAAACGCAATTATCGTAGGCTTTAACGTTCGTCCCGATTCCGTAGCCGCAGAAAACGCAGAGCGTTCGGGAATTGATATGCGACTCTACAGCATTATCTACGACTGCATAAATGAGATTGAAACGGCTATGAAGGGTATGCTTGCTCCCAAGACAAGAGAGGTTGTACTCGGTATGGCTGAGTGCCGCAACGTCATCAAGATTAAGTCGGTCGGCACAATCGCAGGCTCATACGTCAAGAGCGGTAAAATTCAGCGTGGCGGCGGCGTAAGAGTTATCCGTGACGGCATTGTAATTGCCGAGGATACTATCGGCTCGCTCCAGAGATTCAAGGACGCCGTAAAAGAGGTAAGCGAGGGCTACGAGTGCGGTATCGGACTTGAAAAGTTCAACGACCTCAAAGAGGGCGATATGTTCGAGGTTTATACAATAGAAGAGTATCGTGATTAATTTACAGTCATATATTGGTAACGTTTCGGGCGACCACACAGGGTCGCCCCTACGGAATTAAAACTATACGTTTCCTCTATATCCGTAGGGGACGGCATCCCTGACGTCCCTATGCATAAATTGTGAAACAATTTATGCATTATGGCGAACACAGTTCGCCGCTACAATAAATCAAAAGCAGGGAATGGTAGTAGGTGATGAAATAATGGCAAGTCACAGAATAGAAAGAACAACCGAAGATATAAAGCGTGAGCTTACGGCGATTTTCCGTGAGCTTAAGGACCCTCGTGTTTCGCAGGCTTTTGTGTCAATCGTCAGGGTTGAGGTTACAAACGACCTCTCCTACTGCACGGTGCAGATAAGCGCAATCGAGGGACTCGACAGAGCAAAGGAAGCCGTAAAGGGACTTAAATCGGCGTCGGGATTTATCCGCAGAGAGCTTGGTCACAGACTCAAGCTCCGCCACGTGCCCGAGCTGATTTTCAACGCCACCGACAGCATTGAGTACAGCGCACACATCAGCCGTATTTTAAACGACCTTGATGTTGCGCAGGATGAGGAAGAAAATGATGAATCTGTATGAGATAGCCCGTTTTCTTGAGGCTCACGACAACTACGAAATCCTTACCCACGCATATCCCGACGGCGACACGCTCGGCAGCGGCTTTGCACTCTGTATGGCGCTCCAGCAAATCGGCAAGAATGCAAGGGTAATCACAACAAACGTTCCGTCAAAATTTCTCTATCTTCTCAACGGCGTTAAACAGCAGATTTTTGAGGCTGAAACAATAATCAGCACCGACGTTGCCGCCGACAGCCTTTTAGGCTCGAATATGGGCAAGTACGTCGGCAAGGTGGACGTTTGCATTGACCACCACGGCTCAAACACCTTTACCGCAAAGGCGAAATTCGTGGATAAATTTGCGGCGGCGAACTGCGAAATCATCTACAAGCTTTTGCAGAGAATGAACGTGAGAATAACAAGGGAAATTGCAAACTGCCTTTATACGGGAATTTCCACCGATACTGGCTGTTTCAGATACACCAACACTACGGCGGAAACTATGCGTGTTGCGGCAAGTCTAATGGATTTTGGCTGTGACACCGCCTACATAAACAAGGCTATGTTTGAAACCAAGTCGAAGGAGAAAATCCAGCTTGAACACGCTGTTTACAACACAATAAAGTACTGCGCCGACGGCAAATGCGCTATTATCTATACAACGCTTGATATGATGAAAAGCCTTAACATAGGCGACGACGAAATGGAGGGGCTTGCCTCTATTCCACGCCAGATTGAGGGCGTTTTAATCGGCATTACAATGCGTGAAAAGGAAGGCGGATTTTTCAAAATTTCTGTGCGCACAAACGGCAACATCAACGCTTCCGACTTCTGCTCGCAGTTCGGCGGCGGCGGTCACCCTGCGGCGGCAGGCTGTACAATCGAGGGCGACCTCAAAACGGTGCGCAACAAGCTTATTAGAGCGGCGGAAAAATTCCTATGAACGGCGTATTGTTAATTGACAAGCCGCAGGAGTTTACTTCCTTTGACGTTGTTGCGGTAGTAAGAAGGCTTGCAGGACAGAAGAAAATCGGTCATACGGGAACGCTCGACCCCAACGCAACGGGAGTTCTTGTTGTGCTCTTGGGCAATGCGACAAAGGCGCAGGATTTGATTTTAAATCACGACAAAACCTATGTTGCAGATTTCAGGCTCGGCGTTACGACCGACACGCTCGACATATGGGGCGAGGTTACAAATGAAAAAAAGTCCTCAGTCACAGGTGAGGACATTCTAAACATAATTCCCGAATTTTCGGGAGAAATCAGTCAGATACCGCCTATGTTCTCGGCTGTTCAGAAGAACGGACAGCGGCTGTACGACCTTGCAAGACAGGGGATAGAGGTTGAGCGTGAGAGCAGAAATGTGACAATCTACAGCCTTGAACTGCTAGGCTTTGACGAAGAAACGCAGTGCGGAAAATTAAAGGTTGCCTGTTCAAAGGGAACGTATATCCGCACGCTGATTGACGATATCGGCAGAGCTCTCGGAGTCGGCGCAGTTATGACGGCGCTTAGAAGAACGTCAGCCTGCGGCTTTGACATTTCGGACTGCATAACGCTTGACAGGGCAAGGGAGCTTGGTGAAAGCGGCAAGCTTGAAGAAAGGCTTTTGAGCGTTGAAATCCTTTTTGAAAGCCTTGGCTATGTGAGCATTTCTGACGCTCAGGCAAAGCGATTTTCAAACGGCGGTGCGCTCGATATTGACAGAACGTACCTGAAAAAGCTCTGCGTAAAAGACGGCGAAATTTTCAGAGTTAAAGACAGGGAAAATAACTTCCTCGGTCTGGGAATTATTGATTTGGAAAAACGCCTGTTGAAAATACACAAGTTGTTTTAGTATAGTGCTTTGAAGAGTTTTTACAAAGAAAAAGCAAAGCCTGAACTTTGCTTGAATTAGTATATTGACATATGATTTTGAATATATATAATAAGATTACGGGGAAAACCGTTTAAAGCGGTTAGCCTAAAAAATTGGAAATTATAAAAATAATCGTCCATTAGCTTGGTAGGCAGTTGGGCGATTATTTTTTTATGGTTACGATAATTAAAAATATTATATGATTTTCCCTTTTAGTAAGCTAAACTATAATTTGTCGAGTGCCTCGACGGGCAAAATTAATGATTGTAGCGGCGAACTGTGTTCGCCATATTTCATAAATTGCGTTGCAATTTATGAAATGGGACGTCAAGGATGCCGCCCCCTACGGCAATACAGGAAACGTTTGTGTTTCAAT
>DXYG01000039.1 GCA_019415925.1 Clostridiales bacterium | reverse complement strand
CATTCATATAGTAGAAAAATAAAGTAAAATTCATCTTGTATATACAGTACTTTTGCTATAAAATATTTCATAATTAAGTTTATTATCTCTACTCATTCGCCTTTTCTGCTTTCTATGAAGAATGCAAAAATCTGTAATCCTGACAAAGTTCCTTTTACAACCTCAAGCCGGACCGAGCTTGAAATATGCAGAAATTTGTGATATAATTATTTACCAATAAAAATTAAACAAACGGAGGTTTTTTTATGAACAACTTAAACGGTAAAACTGCTGTCATCACAGGCGGCAATTCGGGTGTAGGCGCTGCAACTGCTATGCTGTTTGCAAAAAGCGGTGCAAATGTTGTAATAAGTGCACGCCGTCAGGCTGCGCTTGACGAGGTTGCAGAGAAAATCAAAGCCGAGGGCGGCAATGTTCTCACTGTCCCCACCGATATTTCAAAGGACGAGGATTGTAAAAATCTTATGAAAGCCGCTGTGGACAAGTTCGGCGGAATTGACATTCTCGTAAACAACGCAGGCGTTCTTGACACAGGGCTTGCTCCCATTGACAAGTTTGACGACGTTGAAATTCAGAAAATCGTTTCAATCAATCAGATTGGTACAATGCAGTGCATTCGTGCGGCTCTTGAATATATGAAAGAGGGTGCATCAATTGTAAACGTTGCGTCTGTTGCAGGTGTAAACGGCGGCGGCGGTGCAGCTTATGTTTCGACAAAATCTGCAATTATCGGCATTACAAAGCACACTGCTTTACTTCTTGCAGACAAGTACATTCGCTGTAACGCAATTTGTCCGGGTACGATTGTTACACCTATGACAATGAGTATGAAGCCCGAAAATCTTGATATGCGTATGATGGGTGCAATGAACAAGCATGCTGACCTTAAAATCAAGCCCTGTATGGCTGAAGATGTTGCAAACATCATTGAATTTTTCGCATCAGACAGTTCAAAGGCTCTTACAGGTCAGGTTGTTGTAAGCGACTTTGGCGCATCGCTTTAATTATCAGGCAATACATAGCAATCAAACTAAAGGATATATCCGATTCGGGTATATCCTTTTTTCATTATATAGATAAAAAATAAGCTGCCGCAAATTTTGTGCGACAGCTTATTGCTTATTTATATTTATTTTTCTAATCTTTTTCTTTTGCGATAGCTGACTGTTCCGTAAAGCGTTATTCCGCTGACAATCAGCGATGCAAGCAGATAATAATAATTTCTGTCATCGCCCGTCTGAATTGCGCCTACGGTTTTTACAGTTCCCGTATTTCCGCAGTTATCTGACGTTCCCGAATTATTTGAATTGCCGTTATTCTTTGGCTCATCAGGGGTGCTCGGAACACAGGGATTTATCGGTTTGCTCGGCTCGGTTGAATCAGTCGGCTCAGTTGTACAAATCAGCTCTGTAGGCTTTGTCGGCGTTGTTGTTTCTGTCGGCTCAGTTGTTGGCTCGGTTGGCTCAGTCGTGCAAATCGGCTCTGTCGTTGGCTTTGTCGGCTCGGTTGTGCAAATCGGCTCGGTTGTCGGCTTTGTCGGCTCGGTCGTGCAAATCGGTTCGGTTGTCGGCTTTGTCGGCTCGGTCGTGCAAATCGGCTCTGTTGTCGGCTCGGTTGGCTCAGTCGTGCAAATCGGCTCAGTTGTCGGCTCGGTTGGCTCAGTCGTGCAAATCGGCTCTGTTGTCGGCTCGGTTGGCTTTGTCGGCTCAACATACTTATCTTTCATCGTGAGCTTGCCGTTGTTGCCGAGTGTGGAGCAGATACTGAATCCCTCATCTGACCGAGAATTGACAAAAGGTGCATTGGAGTACTTCAGCGTACCTGTTTTGTTATCGGTTTTTTCTGTATTGCCGTCAGGATTTATATTTGCTGTTCCTGACGGAATATACCATGTGCCGTCGTCCTTCTGCTTTGCAGATTTTAACGCTTGCTCGGACAAGGATTTATATACGATTTTTGCCTGTACCGAGCCGTCCTTGTTTTCATAAACGGTGCCGGCACAATAATATTCTCTGTCTGAATCCATATTGCCCTTTAACAGCGTACCATTATCGTCTGAATAAACTGGAGAGTCTTTAAGGCAGTAGAACTTTTCATTTTGCTTTGACGGAGTAAAATCTGAGATTGTGTTTACCTTGTCAAAACCTGTGCTGTTGTCAGTTTCATACTTATTTGTGTAGAAGTTTACCGAGCCGTCAGAGTTGGTGTTCTTGGCAAGGTAACTTTCTGAAACAGTATCTCTGATGGTCTGCTCGTTGATTTCTTCTTTCAGACCAACTCCGTACACAAGACGGACAGGCTCCTCAGCACCCGAAACTACGAGGTCGGAAATTTCATTGTTTTTGTTAAGAGTTACGTTGTACGAAACTACGGGAAGAAGTGCCGCAGGAACGGAAAAGCTAACTGTCTGTTCACCGTTTGCAAGGCTTTCCTTTACCTGAACAATTGCATATCTCATATCAGAAGAAGATACGCCCTGCTCTGCACCGACACTTCCGCTGTACAGGTATGATTTTACGATATATGCAGGCTGTGCTTCATCATCAAAGGACGGCTCTGCCCCGTCATACCAGAAGCCGAGGAACTCACCCTGAGCATTTGCATACCAGCCGATATAGTTGCTGAATTCTGTGTCACTGCTGTAGCTGATTTGATTGTGTGCGAATGCACTGCTTATAAGTGATTTTGCCGTTTCAATATCCTTGAGTCCGAGCTGCGTCTGAACAGCATACGCTGTTTCATCACTGACAGAAAAATTCTTTGCAAGCTCTGCTCCCGAATAAAGGGTGTTATTCAGCAGAATTCCCTTCACATCGGTTACTTCCATATATTCACCTATCCGGTCGGTGAAAGTGACGTATCCCGAAGTGTTCTCTGAGTCAGTTACATAAGTCGGAAAGTAATGCGACTTAAGCTGAATTGCACCCACAATTTCTGCAAAAGCCTTTTTAAGGGCAGCCGCTTTATCCTTTGAAGAAGAGTCAACTTTAAAATATCCGTCAACGTAATTTTGTTCAAGCGTTTGTGAAATTTTGGTTACGGTATAAGATGAATGTCCTATTGAATTACCCGTAACGGTTATCTTTTCTCCCGCATTGGCTGTATTGTATTTCTTCCACAGGCCGTTAATTTCATTAGACGAATTTGAAGGATTGAGAACACTTACAGCTACGCTGTCACTGCCAACGCCAAGACCGAGTGTGTAGAACAGACAATCACTGCTGTACTTTTCCTTAATCTGCTGTTTGGCATATGCGGAGCTTAGCTGACTGACAAAGCCAAGAGCGGTATTTGTACTGCCGCCTGTTCCGATATTGTACTGATTCGGATTTGTAAAATCGGTACTGCCCAGAGTCGGTGCTCCGTCTGACATCAGCACCATAACAGGCTTACGCTGTAATATGCCAAGCTCAGGGTCATCAACCGTAGTCGTGTTGCTTTTGGCAGTAAACTGCTTCATTGCAAGAATAACGCCCTTCTGAATATAGGTAGCGCCCACAACCTCTTTGCCGACAGGCTTCGGCTTTTCACCTGTTTTTTCAACCTTAACGTCAGAATCAATGCCTACCGTTTCGGTTGTGGAAGGATGTTTTCCGCCGCTTGTTGTTACGGTGTAGCTGAGGTATTTGCCGTCTGACGCTGTGGTGTAGCGGTCAAGCGGCAGGACAAGTACAGCATCGTCAGTTGACGCTCCTGAGCTTGATCCCGAATAGAGCACAACGCCTATTCGGCTGTATTTGTTGCTTGAAAGAAGATCTGCGATGCTCTCATTTGCGGCATCCACCATTTCTTCGGCAAGGTCATTGTGCCCTGCGTCATCGTTCATTGAGCCGGATACGTCGAGAATAAGCATAGTGTCGGTGGGCATATTCGAAATGACATTTACCGTTTTATTGGAGGCGATTGCAGACAAGGCTACAAGGAAATCGTCGTTGCTGTTCATAGCGATTCCCAAATTACCTGATGCTGACGAATCGGTCAGAACGGTTTTATCTGTCCATACACTTCCCTCATTTTCGGTAGACTTTATATCAGAACCGAAGTAATTTTTCCATTCATTCATTGTTGAATAATCGGATATACGTGTAACGTCTGTTTCCTCTGCCGCAACGCTGTTTGCAAACAACGTACAGCAGGACATAAGCATTGTGACGCAAATCAGAATGCTTGTAAATCTTTTTGCTCTTTTAAATTGTGTAATCATTCAGTCAAACCTTTTTTAAAAAATTTCGCTTTCCGGAAGCAATTTATCAGACACTGTTCACCTTTTGAGTGAACAGATATCATACACAACTTTTATTATTATATTAATTTAAGGCAAAATTATTTCCTGTAATTCCCAACAAACCGAGGCACCACCGCATATAAAATATTATGGTAAATTTATAAATTGATTTTATTTTTATACAAAGTATTACAGTAAAGAACATATTTCCCAAAAATGTACCATAGAATATGATATGCTAAACAACACAGATAATAAGTTTGTATTTTGCGACAGCTTTTGTGCTAATTTTGTTGAAAAGTAACAAATAGTATGATAATATTTTTATGAGGTGAAAACTATGTGCGCTATGCAGCCTAAGAAGCTGTTGATAATGAATATTCTTGATATTGTCAAAAAATACACCGACGAAAATCACAGGCTCAGCCAGAAGGACATTGTTGATATTCTTGATAATGAATACGATATGAAAGTCGACAGAAAGACTGTTAAGCGAAGTCTGATGAATCTGATAGAGGTCGGATATAACATTGAATACAGCGAAACGCTGAGAATGTTCAAAAACAAGCAAGGAAAGGAAGAAGAAAGCTATATTCTTTCTGATTTTTACCTGAACCGTGATTTTTCTGACGGAGAATTAAGATTACTTATCGACAGCTTGCTGTTTTCAAGTCATATTCCCTACTCGCAGTGCAAACAGCTTGTTGAAAAGCTTGAGGGACTTTCAAATATTTATTTCAGGTCAAGGGTAAAGCACATTCGCAATCTGCCTGAAAATCTGCCGACCAACAGCGAGCTTTTTCTGACAATTGAAACGCTTGACGAGGCTATCAGTAAAGAATGTCAGGTTTCGTTTACATACAATTACTATGACATTGACAAAAAGCTTCACCCCCGCAAAAACAGCGAGGGTGAGGTACGTGAATATATTATCAATCCTTATCAGATTGTTGCGACAAACGGGAGGTATTATCTTGTTTGCAACTACGACAAGTACGACGATGTATCGCACTACAGGCTTGACAGAATTACAAATATAAAGCTGCTTGACGCCCCTGTAAAGCCCAAAAGATGTGTAAAAGGACTTGAAAACGGACTTGATTTGCCAAAGCACCTTGCCGAGCATTTGTATATGTTTGCAGGAGAGAGCGTTTCTGTCGATTTCATTGCAAAAAGATATATTGTAAACGACGTAATCGACTGGTTCGGCAAGGACATAACATTTTCAAATCCGACTGATGATGAGGTTACGGTGACAGTAAAGGTTAACCCTACTGCAATGAAAATGTGGGCGCTTAAGTATTCAAGGTATATAAAGATTGTTTCACCGCAGAGCCTTGTTGATGAAATTAACGCGGATATTGACCTTGCAAAGAAAAATTATGAATAATGAAAATCAGATAAATAAACAGCATAATCACAAAAGCCACGGAAAAACCGTGGCTTGATTTATTACGTCACTATCTTTACCTTGCTTCCGCCGAGCTTGTCTTTGGTGACGATTATCTGCTTGTCGATTCTCTCCTTGAGCTCGTTGACGTGGGAGATTATTCCAACAAGGCGGTTGCCCTCGGTAAGACCTTTCAGTGCATTCATAGCCTGATTCAGCGATTCATCGTCGAGCGAACCGAAGCCCTCGTCAACAAACATTGTGTCAAGCCTGATACCTCCTGCCGAAGCCTGAATTTCGTCTGAAAGTCCGAGCGCAAGCGACAGCGAAGCCTTAAAGGACTCACCGCCCGAAAGTGATTTTACACTCCTTTGTGTTCCGTTATAGTGGTCCATTACGTCTAAGCTGAGGCCCTCACTCGACTTAAGGCTTTCCGCTGTCTGACAGCGTTTAAGCTCATACTGACCGCCTGACATAATCATAAAACGGGTGTTTGCCCTTTCGATTATTCTGTCGAAATATGTCATCTGGATATAGGTTTCAAGCATAATTCTTTCTTTTCCGTTAATATGTCCGTTTGCAGTGTCGTTAAGCGAACAGATAAGCGACTCTCTTTTTTCAAGTAAATTGATTTCGTCAGTCTTTTTCTTTATGTTTTCAAGCGCAGAACGATTTGACATAAGACGTGTAAGAACCTCTGTTTTTATCTCGGCTTTTGCTTGCTTTTGTGAATTCAGGGTATTCTTCTTTTCGTTTACCTCTTGGGCGTTGATTTTCTCACTGCTATCAAGCTGTTTTTTTAGCTGTTCCTCTCTTGCCTTTAATGCAATAATATCCTTTTCGCAGGCATTGTAGACATTTTGTGCATTTTCAAAGGACTTTTTAAGAATTTCAGCCTTGCTCTCAAGCTCAGAAATCTTCTTATCAGCCGCTTTTTTGTCGGCAAAACAAAGACTGCTTTTAAGTGTTTCGAGCTGTTCTGTAATTTCCGCAAGGGAAGCCTTGTAGGATGCTACGTTCGTTTCAAGGCTTGCAATATCATTTTTGAGCTTTTCCGTTTCACTCTCGGTTTTCGGAATTACCGTTTCAAGCTCAGATTTTCTCCTGATTTTTTTCTCCTCAGCCGTGATTTCACAATCCAAATTTGTGATAATCTCAGTAAGCTCTTTTATAAGGCTGATTATTTTTTCTTTTGAAGAATTAATATCAGCGTCACCGATTAGCTTTTCAAGCTGGTTTTCGATATTAGATTTTGCTGTTTCGGCTTTACCCCTGATAACAGCACATATGTTGCTTGCCTTTGCAACGTCGTCCTGTGCTTTGTCGCTTTTCTGCTTTGCCTTTTTCAGTTCCTCTTCCGTAGGTGCAGCTTCTGATTTCTGCGCAATGTTCGGGTGAACTGTAGAACCGCATACGGGACAGGGTGAATTTTCTTTAAGCTGAAGTGCAAGTATTCCTGCCTGCTCGTTGAGAAAAGCTTGGTTTTTGCAGTTGTAATCCTCAAACGCCTGTTGTGCATAATTGCTTGCTTCAAGAAAAATCTTCTGCTTTTCTTCAAGGTCTGAAAGCATTGAAGTGTAATCATAAAGTGATTTTTTTAATGTCTCAAGATTTTTCTTCTTTTCCTCTGCCGAACTTTTCTCGCTTATCAGTTTTTCTCTGTTTTCGCCTGCTTTTTCAAGCGTTGATTTTTCAGCTTTCAGCTTTTCAAGAGTTTCTCTCTTGCTGTCAAGAAGTTTATTTCTATCGCTAAGGCTTTTTTCATCTTTTTTGAGCAGCTTTTGTGTTGATTCAATCTTTTTGCTCTGCGCTTCAAGCTCGCTGTAACGTGGCAGTTCTGCTTTGATTTCAGCCGATTCTTTGCTGAGTTTTTCGGTTTCTTTGAATTTTTCTTTTTCAGAGTCAAGAAGTTCTTTTGCTTTTGCAAGCTCGTCAGATTTTACATTTATAGCCTTGCTGACATTCACAAGCTCGGCATTTGCCTTGTTGTATTCTTCAAGCTTTCCGAGGAGAGAATTCACCTGAGCAAGCTGTTTTTCAATTTCCGTAATTTCTCCATTTAATTCTTTATCGGAAATTTCGTCTTCCTTAACAAGCTTTTCAAGCGTAACTATCACGTCAACGAGCGGTAATTCTTTGTTCTTTGCCCTTTCAATGTTCAAGGCAAGAGGGTTTTTATCAGAACAAATTATGCCTTCTATGTACTGCTGAATACCTTTTTTTGCTATTATTACACTATTGTTAGCTTCTGCCGCTTCGGTTTTCAGTCTGGCTTGTAATGTGAAGAATCGTCCGGTTTTGAAAATTAAACGCAAAATTGCTTTTCTTTCTTCTGTGCCGGCAGTGAGCGATTTAAGAAAATCACCCTGCGCTATCATTGCAATCTGTAAAAACTGGTCTTTTGAAATGCCGATAGTATCTTTTACAGCATTATCAACTTCCGTCTTTTTTGTAACGACTCTGCCGTCGGGATAAGTAAAAGAACAGTCTGCCGACTGCGCAGTATATCCTTCTCCCTTCAGTTTTTTTCGCATATAGGCAGGATTTCTTCTTACTGTATACAGCTTATCGGCGTACTTGAAAACAAGCTCAGCAAAGGTCGGTGTATCGGGCTGTGCGTACTTTGAACGCAGCATAGACACCTCACGTTTTTCTCCGCTTGCTTCACCGTACAAAGCATAGACAATTCCGTCAAAAATAGTAGTCTTGCCTGCTCCCGTATCGCCTGAGATAAGATAAATTCCGTTTTCGCCGAGCTTGTCAAAATCAACTACAGTTTCTCCCGCATACGGTCCGAAAGCAGACATTGTTAATTTTATCGGTCTCATATTTCTTCCTCCCATATGCTTTCAATCAGCGAGCTTATGTATACCCTCTGTTCCTCGCTCATCGGCTGATTGTTCCGCAGTTCATAAAAATCCTCAAACAGCTCAAGCGGCGTCTTTTCCTCAACCTTCTGAGCGCCTGTTATCTGAGAATTTGAGCGTGTGCGCTTGTTATCGTAGTCAAGCTTCATAAGATTGTAATAAATCGTGCGAAGCTTGCCGACAGCGTCGGGAATATCCTCCTCATCTGTGAGCGTTATATGCATATAGTCCGTCTGATAGGTTGTATTCTCATAAAAGCTTCTTGCAGTTAATTCTTCATATTTTCCCTTGATTTCACGCATTTCGTGCTTTGGCACAAGGTCTGCTGTGCGCACTTCAAGACTGCCCTTTTCTTTAAGCTCAACTATAGTGACCGATTTTTTATCGTTCGCTTCGGAAAAGGAGTATTTAAGCGGAGTTCCGCAATAGCGCACTCTGTCCGAAAGGCAGTTTTGCGGTCTGTGAAGATGTCCGAGGGCAACGTAGTCAAAGTCGTCAAACGCTGAAACGTCAACATTATCCGCACCGCCGACCGAGATTTCCTCAGACTCGGTACGGTTTGCACCCGTCACAAACTGGTGCGTTATAAGAACATTTCTGCTTTCGCTTTTTACGTTCATTTCTGAAATTACGGCGTTTACTGCGTCGGTATAGCTTGCGATTTCTCTGTCGTCAAAAAATCTTCTTACGTTTGCAGGCTTAATAAACGGCAGCATATAAATATTCACTTCACCGTACTCGTCTTTCATTTGAAACGGCTCGATATAACCGTTATATACAGGTGAAAGGTGCACTCCGCTTTTGTCAATCAATCGTGAGGCAAAGGAAAGCCGTTCGGGTGAATCGTGGTTTCCGCTGATTACAAACACCTGTAGATTTCGTTCGGACAAAAGGCAGAGGAATCTGTCAAACAATGTCACCGCCTCCGACGGCGGAATTGATTTGTCGTAAACATCGCCTGCAATAAGAACAGCATCAGGCTTTTCGCTGTCAATTATCTTGATTATTTCCGATAGTATATACTCCTGATCCTCAAACATTGAAAACTCGTTTACACGCTTACCTATGTGGAGGTCGGAGAGGTGGATAAATTTCATAATGTCACTTCCGAATAAAAATATGAATCAATAATAATATACAATATACAGTCAAATTTTGCAACAATAATACTAAAATTTTCACAATTTATGTTGATTTTTTTACAATATTATCTTATAATTAAGGAATCGAAAAGGAGGAATAATTATGTTATTTTTAGAATATCCAAAATGTACAACCTGCAAAAAGGCAAAAAAGTGGCTTGACGACAACGGATTTTCATACACCGACAGGCACATTGTTGAAAACAATCCGACGGCTGACGAAATTAAAGAATGGCACCAAAAAAGCAGACTTGAGCTGAAAAAGTTTTTCAACACAAGCGGCTTGCTTTATAAGTCGATGAATCTCAAAGAAAAACTGCCGACTATGAGCGACGAAGAAAAATACGAGCTTCTGGCAAGCAACGGTATGCTTGTAAAACGTCCTGTGCTTGTTGACGGCGACAGGGTTCTGCTTGGATTCAAGGCTGAAAAATGGGAAGAAGAGCTTATACTAATTCCTGATAGAAAGTAGACTTATATTTGCGGAAATTAGACCGCAAAGATTGTCTGCTTTTTATTAGGTATTAGTATTAAATAATAAATTTTTTCGGGAGTAAAGCAATGACCTACTCACTTCAGAGCCGTTGGAAGCTAAAGGACAATCAGCTTGTTTACTACGGCTTACAGAATAAAGAAAACCTGTTTAAAAATAAAACTAAAATCTCACGCAGACAGGCTGAAATAATTTCTTCACTGCCAAAAGAGCTTAGCGAAAATGAATTAAATTTACTTGGAAAACTTTTAAACAAACAGGTTGTCACAATGGACAAAATACGAAAAATACCTGAGTCAATTAACGAGGCACGGTTTTGCAGAAACTGCAGTGCAAACGACTTTATAATTCCCGGTATTGAATTTGACGAAAACGGCTTGTGTCCAATGTGTCAGACGATTGACGACACAAAAGAGCTGAAAAGTATTGTGCCTATTGTCAAAGAAATTCCAAGGGCGAAAAAGTCACGCTTTGATGTGGCGCTTTTCTATACGGGCGGCAAGGATTCAACCTATCTTTTGTACTACCTTGCAAAGGTGAAAAATCTGCGTGTGCTTGCACTGACGTGGGAAATTCCGTATATGTCCGACAGCGCAAGACAGAGCATAGAAAACGCCAAAAATCACTTTGACAATGTGGAATTTATTACAAGATCGGTCAAGCAGGAAGATTTGCGTAAGGTTTACAGAAAGCTTTATGAAATAAGCGACAACACCTGCGCCTGTCCGTCTCTTGCATATGTACTTTTTTACCCCGAAATGGTTGCAAACCGTGTTCCTTATTTTATGGCCGGCAACGAGCCTGCACAGATGCTCGGGCTTTATTACAACAGTATGGCGCCGAAGATAGCCTATACTTTCTGGCAAAACAAATTTCTGCAAACTCTTGTCAACATTGGGCGAGTTCTGACGCTTCACCCGCCGCTGAAAAAAGGTCAGTTTCATACGCTTGCCGTAATGAAACAGCTTGCAAAGGGCGACAATATGATTAAAAAGCTGTCAGGATATTCTGACGAGCTTGTTTCGAATATCGTGACGGCAATCAATGAAGTTCCGCAGCTGCTCAAGCCGCTTAAACGCAGTATCCGCTACTCCTCACGCACAGGTCATATTCCTGCGTTTGTTCATCTTGACTTTGACGAAATCAGCGGCGGAAGCTACAACTGGAGAAAAATCAAGGATACTATCGTAAATGAATGTGGCTGGGTTGCACCGAAAGACGACGGCAAAGGACTGCATACAAGCTGTAAAATTGAAAAATGCAAGGAACATTCGCAGTTTGTGCGATTCTATAATTGCAAAAGCAGAATGATTCCGTTCAGCGCAGTTGAAATCTCTTTGGCAAGCAGAAATCGCAATCTGTCACGAGAAGATGCAATATCAGAAATTGAAAACTCGCTCGGATTCTCTCTGAAAGAAATTCCCGAAACGGAAATTATGTGTGAATTTTTGAAGGAGAAATTATGATTTGTATTTATTGCTTTTCGGGGACGGGCCACAGCAGGGCGGTTGCAAAGTTTTTTGCAGATTCTCTGAAAACAGAAATAACTGAAATAACTCAGGAGATGAAAATTCCTTGTATTGAATCTGAAATATCAATTGTTGTCTTTCCGATTTATAACGGGAATATTCCTAAGCACGTAAAATTGATTTTGCCGAAAATAAACTCAAAGTATTTTGTTTTGATTGCTACATACGGAAGAATGTCAACAGGAAATGTGTTGCAGGAAAGCTCAAAGCTTGTAAAAGGCAAGGTTATTGCGGCGGCTTATGTACCGACAGGACACACGTATCTTAACGAGCCTGCCGAATTTGACACCGAGATTTTACAGACAATTTTAATGCGGATTGAACACCCGAAAGAAATAATTATTAAAAAAGAAAGAAAAGGTGTTTTACCTCGTTTTTTTCCGAATCTTCGCAGTCGCCTCAGCGTTAAAATTCACCGTACTGCCGATTGCAACAAATGTAATTTGTGTATGAAAAATTGCCCTGTAAAAGCAATTACTGATAAGGGGATTGACAGAAAGTGCATACGCTGTTTGCGATGTGTAAAAAATTGCCCTGAAAATGCTTTGAATGTTTCATTCAGCCCGCTGTTGAAAAAATACCTTAAAAACAAAAAATGTACATAATCTAAAATTTTATATAATTGTTAAAATCAAAAAAGCAGACGGTTTCGCCTGCTTTTTGCTTTAAAAGAAAATTTATTTTTTAATCAACTTCTGAATTTCAAGTGTTTTGCCGAGGTCTCCTTCAACCTTAAGTTTGCCTACCGTGTATGCAAATACCGGGTCGAGCTTGCCGTGAACGAGCTTTAAAAATTCCTTGGAGTCGATTATAAACAACACATCTCTGTCGTAATACTCATACGGCTCAACATTTAATTTACCGTCGTTGAGTTCAGCATAAAATCTGCCCTCTCCCTCGCCTGTCATATTAACCTGCAAGGCAAGGTGACCTTTGTAATCGCTTACGTCTGCCTGCATAAATGTTGCTTTTACCTCGTCAAAAATTTCAAAAAATGTCATAAATGTACTCCTCATTATTTATAATATAAATCAGTTGTTGTGCTTTCTCTTTATCTTACCCGAAGCGGTCTTTTCAAATTCATCACTTCTAACTATTGTGTTTACAATTCTCTTGTAAAGCGGAAGCTCTGTGGATATATACTAAAAAAGTGGACAAGTATGATAAAATAGAAGACAAACAAAGGAGGCATAAAAAAGTCAGGAAAGTCCGCTTGCCAGAAGAACAGTTGTTGCGCCCATTGAATCACCGTGAAGCATAATGTTCACGTCATTTCCGAACAGCTTTATTGCGTATTCAATCCACTTTACAACGTCCTATCTGTCAAGCACGCCAAAACCGATATACGTTCCATCGCTGTCGCCATGAGCTCTTTCGTCAACAATCAGCATATTAAAACCCTGCTCAATATAGAATTTTGAGATTGAGCCGTAGTCGTTGAGACCTTTGCTGGTGTAACCGTGAAAGCAGATTACGCAGTTTTTGTTGCTTTTGCTTCTTAAGAGAGTTGCGTGAAGCTTTAAGCCGTCGTCGGACTTTACAAAAACGTCCTCCATTTTCTGCAGAGAGAGCCACTGCTTGCGCTCGCTAATAAAGTCAAGGTGCTGCTCCCAGTTTGTGTTTGCGTTGATATTATTTTAAAGCGTAGCGATTGGCTTGCGAAGTATTGTAAACCTGAAAAAATACCTTGCCGAAAAATAAATTGTGCAAGCCAAGCCGATAATCACAATAAGCACGACAAGCAAAATCCACATATAGAGTAGCATATCATACCTCCTTGTTAAGTAATCCGTTGAGTATTATGTCAAGCTCCGTATCAAAAACGTGCTCAATCATCTTTGCGTCAATGTCGTCCTTCTCAGCTATTATCATCTGCGCAACGAGAAAGGAATTCAGCATAATATACGATACAATTTCGGAATCAACGTTGCGAAGCTCACCCGAATTGATACCGATTTCAACGCAGTGCCGAATCATTTTCAGCCACGTTTGAATTGACTCATTGTTTGGTGAATATCTGTTAAGAATAATCAGCTTGAACATTTCAGGCTCGTATATTGAAATTTCGGAAAGCATTTTAAATACAACCTTGGTGTTTTCGGCAAAGCTTCTGTCCTCACGTATGCAAACGTCAACAGCGTCCATAAGTTCCATACTTGTGATATTGTGTATTGTGTCAAGAATCTCCTGCTTATCCTTAAAATAGTGGTAAACTATTCCTGCGGAGTAACCGAGCCTGTCGGTAATCTTTCTTATTGATAGCTCCTCAAAACCCTCTTCAAGTCCGATTGAAACTGCGGCATCAATTATTGCTTTTCGGGTTTCTTCGTTCTTTTGTATCTGCCGTTCACGTCCCATTTCAAAAGCTCCTTTTAACAGCGTTTAAAAATTGAACACTGTTTAATTCTATAAAATATTGTACTACTTTTCCTGAATATATCAACAGATAAAAGCAAAATATTTGATATTAGTATAATATACGTCTCCCGAGATACCGAGCTATAATTCATATCCGTTTTTTATCACGAACTAAAAAAGCTGTTCCAAAACAACCCATTTTGAAACAGCTTTTAATAGTTATGCTTTATTCTGTTTTTGGTTCAGCAATTTCCTCAGGCTTAGCTTCTTTTTCAGCCGTTGGCTTTTCTACAGCTTTCTTTTTTGAAGGCTTTTTATCTTCCGTTTTCTTAGAATCAGCCTTTTCTTCCTTTACCTTTTTTGCGGCTGCTTTCTTTTTTGCCGCCATTTTTGAAGTTGACTTCTTTTTGACAGGTACGGGAAGCTCCTGCTCAAGCTTGTAATACGTTACACCAAGAGGAGGAAGTGTGATTTCAACTGAGTATTTAAGTCCGTGATTTTCAACAACTTCAGCTTTAATGTCACCGTTGTTTGCAATTCCGCAACCGCCGAATTCTTCACTTTCGGAGTTGAAAACCTCCTTGTAAATTCCGTATACCGGAACGCCTATTCTGTACTTCTCACGGGTAACGGGCTGGAAGTTGCATACGCAGATGATTTCACTTCCGTCGTTTGCAATTCTGCGGAAAGCAATTACGCTATGCTGATAATCATCAAGTGCAATCCACTGAAAGCCGTCCCAATCGTAGTCATTTTCGTGCATTGCAGGAACGTCACGGTAGAATTTGTTAGCCTCTGCAAAGAAATGGTTGAGCTGACGGTGCTTTTCGTAGTCGAGCAAATTCCACTGAAGCTGTTGTTCAGCGTTCCACTCGTCAAACTGACCGATTTCACTGCCCATAAACATAAGCTTCTTGCCGGGGTGAGCCATCATATATGTAACAAAGCCTCTGACACCTGCAAATTTCTGGTCATATCCGCCCGGCATTTTATTGATAAGAGAGCCCTTTCCGTAAACGACCTCATCGTGCGAAATCGGGAGCATAAAGTTCTCTGAGAATGCATAAACCATACTGAAGGTCAGAGTATCGTGGTGGTAATTTCTCCACAACGGGTCAAGTGAAATGTAAGAGAGCATATCGTTCATCCAACCCATATTCCACTTGTAGTCAAAGCCGAGTCCCATATCCTTAATGGGATAGCGTGTAACATTAGGCCATGCAGTACTTTCCTCAGCAATCATCATAGCTTCGGGATGGAACATATGTACCGTATTGTTGAGCTTCTGCAAAAAGTCAACGGCAACAAGGTTTTCACGTCCGCCGTAGCAGTTGGCAATCCACTCGCCGTCCTTGCGGTTGTAGTCAAGGTAAAGCATTGATGCAACAGCGTCAACACGTATACCGTCAACGTGGTACATATCAAGCCAGAACATAGCAGAAGAAATAAGAAAGCTTGTAACTTCATATCTTCCGTAATTGAAAATGTATGTTCCCCATTCCTTGTGTTCGCCGATACGGTAGTCCTCGTATTCATAACAGCCTGTGCCGTCAAAACGTGCAAGTCCGTGACCGTCCTTCGGGAAGTGAGCAGGTACCCAGTCAAGAATTACACCGATACCCTCCTGATGACATCTGTCAATGAAATACATCAAATCCTTAGGCTCACCGTAACGGGATGTAGCCGCATAGTAGCCTGTAACCTGATAGCCCCAGCTTCCGTCAAACGGGAACTCGGTTATCGGCATAAATTCAATATGAGTATATCCCATATTCTTTACATAGGGAATGAGCGTATCGGCAAGCTGACGATAGCTGTAAAAAGTTCCGTCCTCGTTTTTGCGCCACGAGCCGGCATTTATCTCATAAACATTGATAGGCTGTGTTTTGTGGGGATGCTCCTTTTTGAAGTTGAGCCACTCCTCGTCGTGCCAATCATAGCCGTCAATCTCATACACTCTTGAAGCGTTGTCGGGACGTACCTCGCAGTGGAAAGCGTAGGGGTCGGTCTTTAATCTGCGCTCACCCCAAGGTGTTTCAACGCAGTATTTGTAGCAGGAAAACTCCTGCACACCCTCAATGAACAACTCCCAGACGCCTGAATCCGAGATTTTGTACATATAGTTTGCGTTGGTGTCCCAGTTGTTGAAGTCGCCCACAACAGAAACCGAAAGAGCATTCGGTGCCCATACTCTGAAAACAACGCCGTCTCTGTTGTCCCAATTCACAAAATGAGAGCCTAAAAACTCATATGCATGAGCAGATTCACCCTGTAGAAACTGGTCGAGAGGTGTTCTTTCGTCATTTAATTTAAAAGCCATAATATACCTCTTTTCATACTAATGTTTTACTGATTCATAACAAATTCACATTAAAAATTGCCGTTTATGTGTATCAGTATTATTATTCATCTATAGTATAATATATTTTCAACAAATATACAAGGGGTAAAATGTAATTTTATGTAAATAATTTAGACATTTATGAACAAATGTCATACTGCAAAATTATTTCACGCAATATATAATTACATTTTAACAATTTGCTTTATATAGTCATTTCCGCATCTGTCAATGTCGCTGTACGCCAACGCAGCTATGTCGGTTGCAAGGACGTCTTTTTTTAGTAATCTTGTAATATTTGAGTCTGCTTTCATCGCTTTTGCAACTGAGGTGATAACTGCAAGGTGACAGCTTTTTAACAGCGACGCACCCTCTTTGGTAAAGCCGAGTACACGCACGTATTCAATCGGTGTGCGCTGTAAATTTTCGGTAATGTCAAGCAGAGCGCAGGTCATAATTCTGCGCAGTCTTGCGTGGGTGTAGCGCTTTGTTTTTACGGATGAAATGATTTCCTCTAAAGAGTTATATTTTTTCACAGCATCAGCAATTCTGTTTTCAAGACCTTCGTTTACGTCGGGGAGTAAAAGAAAATCTTTTGCGCTCATCATTCTCAGCTTATAAAGCATTATGCGTTCAAGATTTTCGGGGAAGGTGATTTTTGACGCAACGGAAGGGACATATTTTTCGGCATTTTCACCATTGCGAAGAATACTGCGTACAAGCGACGCAGACGCAAATTCTTCGCAGGCTTTATCGCTGTCGTGTCCGGTTCCGATTCGTTTTACCGCAAGCGGCTGAATATCGGTATCCGAAAGATTTTTAAGGTACTCGACTGCAAGAATGTTGTTGGGTGAGGACAGAACCTTCGCAGTTTCTTCGCCGAAAATCTCATTTACAGCCGACTGCAAGGCTCTTGGGTAATAGTCTCCTTCACTCATTTTTTGTGAAACAATCTCATTTACAGCAGGGCTTTCAACTGCATTTAAGGCATTTTTAAGGCTGTCAACGTTTCCGCTTTCGCATCCGAATGCAAGGTAGTTTACACAGTCAAACGACTTTGCAATCTGCACTCCGCCAAAAGCAAAACGCTGAGCATTTGCAACTGCATAAACAGTCGGAAGCTCCAGTACAAGGTCAACGCCGTTTTCAAGAGCCGTTTTTGCTCTTGAAAACTTATCGGTAACGGCTGCCTCTCCTCTTTGTGTAAAGCTGCCGCTCATAATTGCGATAACGGGTTCGTTTGTAAGCTTTTTTGCAGTTTCTATTAAATATTTATGACCGTTGTGAAACGGATTGAATTCACTTATTACTGCTACAGCCATAGCTTCACCTCGTAAGTTTTGACAAAATATGTAAAAAAACACTTGAAAACATAAAAATATTGGAGTATTATATATAATGTATTTTATATTATATATCATTTCTTAAATCTAATCAATAAAAGAAGGGATGAACATAAATGAAAATTTTGGTAATTAATGCGGGCAGTTCTTCACTGAAATATCAGCTTATTGATATGACAGACGAAAAAGTGCTTGCAAAGGGTAACTGCGAGAGAATCGGCACAGACAGCGCATTCATCGGATTTAAAACACCCGACGGCAAAAAAGTTGAGCGTAAAACACAAATGCTCAACCACACACAGGCTTTTGAGGCTGTTAAAAATGCACTTATTGACCCTGAGTACGGTGCAATCAAGAGCTTGTCCGAGGTTACGGCTATCGGTCACAGAGTTGTTCAAGGCGGCTCATATTTTGACAAATCGGTTCTTGTAAACAACGATGTAATCAATAAAATAAAGGAGCTTGCTCCTCTTGCTCCCCTGCACAATCCCGCTCACATTCAGGGTATTGAAGCCTGCACAAAAGTTTTCGGTGCAAAAGTTCCGCAGGTTGCTGTCTTTGATACTGCATTTCATCAGACTATGCCCGAAAAGGCGTTTATGTATGCAATTCCCTACAAGTATTATGAAAAATTCGGTGTTCGCAAGTACGGCTTTCACGGTACTTCTCACCGCTATGTAACAGATAAAATGGCTGAACTTATGGGCAGAAAGAAAGAAGAACTCAAGCTCATCACCTGCCACATCGGCAACGGCTCTTCGATTACTGCTGTTAAGAACGGCAAGGTTATCGACACAACAATGGGACTTACTCCCCTCGGCGGATTTATGATGGGCACTCGTTCAGGCTCGCTTGACCCGTCGGTCGTTACATTCATTGCCGAAAAGGAACACCTTACACCCGATGAGCTTTCAAAAATTCTCAACAAGGAATCGGGACTTCTCGGTATTTCGGGAGTTTCCTCCGATGACCGTGATGTTTCAGCCGCCGAGGCTGACGGCAATCTCAGAGCACACCTTGCTCACGAAATGCTCTACTATCAGATTGCACAGTATATCGGCAGTTACTACGTTGCACTCGGCGGCTGTGACGGTATTGTATTCACCGCAGGTCTTGGTGAGAATCAGCCCCAGCTTCGTGAAAAGGTCTGCGACTATCTTGCTTGCCTCGGTGTAAAGCTTGACAAGGAATTCAACGCAAAGGCTATGAGAGGCGTTACAGGCACTCTGTCGGCTCCCGACTCAAAAATCAGAGTTGAGCTTATTGCAACCGACGAAGAAATGGTAATTGCAAGAGATACAAAGGCTATTGTTGAAACACTTTAATAAATAAATTTTTAAGGGTTGGCTCATTGAACCAACCCTTTATTTTTATCTGTACTTAATCCCTTATTGAAGCCGAATCTTCCATTACGGTGTTTCTTGAATCTCTGAACAGCAATGAAATACACCATATTGCCGCAAGACCGACAAGAATATAGATGATTCTGCTGACGATTCCTACCTGTCCTCCGAAAAGCCATGCAACGATATCAAAACGGAAAATTCCGACGCAGCCCCAGTTGAGTCCGCCGATTATAAGAAGCGTCAACGCTATTTTATCAAGCATTCAAAGTCCTCCTTTAATGATGCTGATAGTAGTGTTGACGCTTTACGTTCAATTATTCATTTAAAAGAAAGAAAAATAAAAATCCGCAAATCAGAAGTCCGAGTGCGATTACGCAGAGTCCGATTATTCGTGTAATTTTTACAGCTTTTTTCAGCTTGAATTTTGAAATCATATTGTCCGTAGGAAACGGAAGTAAAAGAAGCAGAATTCCGAGTATAAAACAGCTTATTGAAGCGACAATAGTTCCGGGTACCTTTGCAAACGGAAACATGAATATTCCCACAGGTATTCCGAAAACGCAAATCATATTGACAATTGAAAACAGCTTTTCAAATTTTTCGCTCATTTCGTAAAACTTATTTGTTTGTGCGTGGCACTCCTCACAACAGTACTGCTCAAAGTAAGAAATCTCTTTAGCGCAATAATCGCATTTTTTCAACATAAACACCCTTTCAAGGTTAGTGCTATTATTTTAGCACATTGCGGAAATGTTTTCAACTTTTATTGATAAACATTTTCACCCTGTTGCCTGTTTTGTTGAAAAAAGAATCTTTTTGTGATATTCTAACAGTACACAATACACTTTTTATCATACACAAGGGCACGATAATATGGAAAATTTCTACATAGCTTTAAACGCAGTTCTGCCTATGTTTATTATGCTTTTTATAGGCTTTGCAATACGAAAACTGAATATTCTTAAAGAAAGCTTTCTGCCACAGCTTAACAAGCTTGTTTTTACGGTGTTCTTCCCTTTTCTGATGTTCAACAATATTTACGGCTCGGACTTCGGGAGCGTGTTTAACCCAAAACTTCTGATTTTCGCAATAGCGGCAGTTGCGGTAATCTATATGCTTTCTGTAGGATTTACACTGATTATAGAAAAGTCAAACTACAGCAGAGGTGCTATGATTCAGGCAATCTACCGAAGCAACTTTGTACTTATGGGAATGCCGATTGTCGAAAATATTTTCGGCGAGGTCAAGCTCGGAATGACTGCTGTGCTTGTTACGGTGATTGTGCCGATGTACAATATTCTTGCAGTAATCACTCTTGAGGTGTTCAGAGGGAACAAAATCAATATTCTGAAAATTTTAAAAGGAATTGCGACAAATCCCCTTATAATCGGCTCTGTTGCAGGAATTTTAGCTGTTGCAATTAATCTTAAATTACCGCAGACAATCAACGGCGTTGTTTCCGACATTGCAGGAGCGGCTACACCGATTGCGCTTATGGTGCTCGGTGCGTCCGTAACATTTAAAAGCATTAAAAAATGCAGAAGAAATCTTATTATCTGCATTACTGCACGTCTTGTTGCAGTGCCGGCTCTTTGCCTTACAACAGCGTCTTTGCTCGGTTTTCGAGGCGTTGACTTTGTGTCGCTTATCGGTCTTTCCTGCTCGCCCTGCGCAGTATCTTCGTTTACGATGTCACAACAAATGGGCAGTGATTATGAGCTTTCGGGTGCAACGGTCGTGTTCACCTCAATGGCAGCGTGCTTTACGATGTTTTTATGGATTTTTCTTTTCAAGCAACTTAATTTTTTCTAACAGCTACAGCAAAGTCCTCCCACAAAACGAGAGGACTTTTTTATTTAGCGGTTTTCATTGTCACCATTATAAGCAATCAAAATCAATACCGGTATATATTCCTATACTGTGTTACAAATGCGATTTAGATTCAGTCGCCTTCAGCCTCGGCAATCTCTTTTGTCATATGAACAGTTGAATGAGGGTGTTTTGGCGGAGCGTAGATTGAGTAGAGCTTTATCGGGCAATCGCCTGTATTTATAATGTTATGCCAAGTTCCCGACGGTACAAAAACAGCGTCGCCTGCACCGATATATTTATGGAAATTCATTCTGTCCTTACACATGCCCATTTTTACAATGCCCTTTCCCGATTCAATACGAAGAAACTGGTCGATATTGCTGTGAGCCTCGACTCCGATTTCGCCGTCTTTCGGAACACTCATCAAGGTAAGCTGTAAATTATCGCCCGTCCATAAAGCTGTGCGGAAATTTGTGTTGTGACAGGTTGCCTGTTCGATATTTACAACGAACGGTTCGGGTCCGAAGTCGGTCATAGATTTTGCGCAGGAGCAGTTCAGATTATGATGTTTGTTCCATTGATGATTGTCGTACATAAAATCCCCCCTTTCATTTTACTGCTACTATCATATGCTGTATTTTTAAAAGGGGTGATAATGTCAACAGGTAAAAAGGTCAGAATCAACCTGCCTGCGGTGATTCTGACCTTTTTATGTTATTAAAAATTCTTTACTGATTTATCCAAGAAATACCTGCACCCAGTAATCGATATCGTTATACTTATAATGTGCTATTCCGACGTATGTGTAAGAAGAGCTGAGGATATTATTCCTGTGTCCCTGTGAATTCATCCAGGCACTCATAACCGATTCCGGCGTACCCTGTCCCTTTGCTATATTTTCAGCCATACTGCCGTAGCTGATTCCTCTTGCATTTGCCAGATCAAAGACAGAGGTACCGTCAGGTCTTTCGTGAGAGAATTTTTTAACTATCTCCTTAACTCTGATATTTGCAAGCTCTGTAAGGTCAGCTCTTGCAGCAAGCGGCTTTTTGCCCGCTTTTACTCTTTCATTATTGACAATTTCAAGAACTTTTTCAGCATACGGGTCTTCGTTCACCGTTACCTTGCACTGAGCCGCTTTACCGTTGTAGAGTGTAATTTTTATGTAAGCCGTTCCTGCGCCCTTAGCAGTAATTTTTGCTTTATTTGAACTTCCCTTTGTAACGGTAGCTACGTTTGAATTTGAGCTTGTCCATTTTAGATTTGCAGCATTTGCGTAGCTTCCGCTGTTGGTGTTTTCGCTGATTGTATAGCTTTCACCTACACCGAGAGTAACGCTTGAGGGATTGACTTTTACGCTTGTCGGGACAGGCTTTACAGTAACCTTGCACTGTGCTGTCAAGCCGTTGTACAATGTAATTTTTACGTAAGCCGTTCCGACGCTCGTTGCCTTGACTACAGCCTTGTTTGCACTTCCCTTTGTAACGGCTGCCACGTTTGAATCTGAACTGGTCCACTTAAGATTTGAAGCGTTTGCGTATGTTCCGCTGTTGGTGCTTTCGCTGATTGTATAGCTTTCACCTACACCGAGAGTAACACTTGCAGGATTGGTTTTTACACTTGAAGGAGCGGACTTCACCGTAACCTTGCACTGTGCTGTTTTGCCGTTGTAAAGTGTAATTTTTATGTAAGCTGTACCCGGACCTTTGGCTTTTATTATTGCCTTGTTTGCACTTCCCTTTGTAACGGTTGCAACGCCGGCATTTGAGCTTGTCCACTTAAGATTTGCGGCATTTGCGTATGTTCCGCCGTTGGTGTTTTCACTGATTGTATAGCTTTCACCTACGCCGAGAGTAACACTTGTCGGGTTTGTTGTTACACTAGACGGAGCGGTCTTTACCGTAACCTTGCACTGCGCTGTTTTGCCGTTGTATAGAGTGATTTTTACATAAGCAGTACCCGTAGCTTTTGCAGTAATTGTCGCCTTGTTTGAGCTTCCCTTTGTAACGGTTGCTACTTTTGTATTTGTACTTGTCCATTTAAGATTTGCAGAATTTGCGTATGTTCCGCTGTCAGTGTTCTCGGTAATTGTATAGCTTTCGCCGACTCCGAGAGTAACGCTTGTCGGATTTATTTTAACGCTTGTAGGGGCAGGCTTTACCGTAACCTTGCACTGTGCTATTTTGCCGTTATAGGTTTTTACAGTAATACTTGCCATTCCCGTTTTTTTAGCCGTAACCTTACCGTTGCTGTCAACAGATGCTACACCCTGATTACTGCTTGACCAAGTGCAGGACTGGTTTGCACCCGACGGTGAAACAGTCTTAACAAGCGTATATTCTTCGCCGACGCCGAGAGTAAGAGTTGAGCAGTTAAGCTTTACAGAAGTCGGACTTTGCGAAGCGCTTAGGCTTGTAAGACCGTTTGCATGGCTTATTTCTGTTGCACCGGCAGAAAAGGTTGCCGCTGATACAACACAAATTGTCATCATTAATACAACCTGCAAGGATAAAAATTTCAGGATTCTTTTCATTTTAATTCCCCTACCTTTGCTACTAATTTTTTATTCTATTAAAATATTTTAG
>DXYG01000038.1 GCA_019415925.1 Clostridiales bacterium | reverse complement strand
TTAAAATTCGGGCAACCGTTTTATCCAAACAATCCGATTTTTCCACTCGATTTGCGTGTCGAGGCACTCGACAAATTATCGTTTATTATCTGATGAACTTTTCTGTGAAATATTTGTATAATTTCCCACTCGGTTTTGTGCGATACTACGGCTTGAAAGCAAATGTTGACTGTGCTAAAATTATAATGATTATAAATTATTCAGGTGATTAGGTTTGAAAAATTTTTTTGATACAAAAATCAACAAAATACTGTCGATTGCGCTTGTTCTGGTTTCGATTATTGTTGTAATTCAGACCGCTTTTGCCAGCGGAACGCTGAAAGCAGGCGAGAGTGAGCAGACTTCTCTTGCGTCAAATATCAACCCGAGAATTGATGAAATCGTCACAGGTGAGGGAATCGTGCTTACAACTACAGAGCCTGTTTCAACAAAAGAAAAACCGACGCAGGTGACAACTGTTGCTCCGTCAACAAAGGCGACCAAGGCAACAAAGCCGTCTACTGCGCAAGCCACAACGCAGGCGGCGACAATACCCTTTGCAACGGCAATTCCGCCGCAGACGCCCGCCGACTACAACGCACAGTGGAACGCAGGCTATCTTGTTGCAATCGACAACCCCGACACAACGTATGAGTGCGGTCAGGTTACGCTCTGCGACGCTGACAGGGATTTGCTTGAACGCCTTTGTATGGGCGAGTTCGGTTCGGGCGGATTTGTAGGTGCGGCGCTGATTGCTCAGGCGGTTAAGGACGCAATGTGCTTTGACGGATATACAAGCGTTCAGTCTATTATTGACGGCTGTCACTACACGGGAAGAACGGACATAGGCACTAACGAAACCTGCAAGCAGGCGGTCAGATATATTTTCGACGAAAACCACGACGCTGTTCAGCACAGGATAATGTATATGTACAACCCGACTCTTGTGCAGAGCGCATTCCACGAAAGCCAGAACTACATTCTTACATATCAGGACGTAAGATTTTTTGACCGCTGGGGCTATTGAGCCGAGCGGTATAAAAACAAAGTCGGTGCACCGCTTTACGGCGATGCACCGACCTTTTTTTAATATGGTTTTATTAAGGAACCACTGAATAAATCACGCTAAAAGCTGTTTGCACATCTTGCTTGCATATTTCCCGCCAGCTTACCCAAAAAATCCTCGTAATGCGTCAGCATTACTGCGGTTTATTTGTGCAACCTGTCGAAAAATCTGACGGCGCAATATATACAAACGATTTAAACAGTGTTTCCTTAATTGTAGCGGCGAACTTTGTTCGCCATAGTGCATAAATTGTAAACAATTTATGCACAGGGACGTCTGGGAAGCCGTCCCCTACGGATATAGAGGAAACGTTTGTATTACCGTTGTAAGGGACGGGTTCCTACACGTCCCGAAACGTTACCTATATATAAATATTAATTCAGCGGACAATCTATTCCTAACAACACGCATTATTATAAATTCGGAGATTAGCGTGCAGAGGCATTCGGCTCAGCCTTTGACTGCACCTGCCATAACACCCTTGATGATGTATTTCTGACAAGCAAAGTAGAAGATGATAATCGGAATGATTGCAAGCACGAGCATAGCCATCATAGCTGCCATATCAATTGAACCGTATCCGCCACGCAGATACTGAATTGCCATCGGCAATGTCTTTACGTCGCTCAGAATCAATGTAGGGAGGAGGTAGTCGTTCCAAATCCACATTGCCTGAAGAATTGCAACGGTAATAGCCGACGGGCGGAGAATCGGGAAGTCTATAAGGAAAAACGTCTTCATCGGTCCGCAGCCGTCAATCATAGCCGCCTCTTCAATTTCAAGCGGAACAGACTTTACGAAGCCTGCAAACATAAACACTGAAAGTCCTGCACCGAAGCCGAGGTAGATTATAACGATACCGAACATATTGTCAAGGTGAAGCATATTTGCCACCTGCGACATCGGATACATAACCATCTGGAACGGTACAATCATTGAGAATGCAAAGAGAATGTATATGAGCTTGGTGTACCACGTCTTTACTCTCGTGATAAACCACGCACACATTGCTGTTGCAAGCACAATGAGGATTACAGAACATACGGTAATGAACAGCGATACGAAGAACGCACTGAAGAAGTCGATTTTTTCAATGCCGTTTGTGTAGTTTTTCAGTCCGACAAAGCTTTCCGCATTCGGGAAAGCGAACGGCTCGTTGCTCACAAAGAGCTTGCCCTTAAAGCTGTTCATCAGAACAAGCAGAATCGGAGCAATGAAAACAATGGAGATAATCAAAAGGATTATGAATTTAACCCAGTCCTTGACTGTCATCGGAGCACGGAGCTTTGCTTTTTTCTCCTTTATTTTGGATTTAACCTTTTCAGCCATTAGTTTTCAACCTCCTTTCTTCTTGTTAAGAAGAGCTGAGTAAGTGCGATTGCCGCAACTATGAGGAAGAAGATTACAGCCTTAGCCTGTCCTACGCCCTGCCAGCCTACACGACCGTAGAAGGTATTGTAAATGTCAAGCGCGAGCATCTGCGTTGACTTGCCGGGTGCGCCTGCTGTAAGAGCATAGTTCTGGTCGAACAGCTTGAACGAGTTTGTAAGCGTCAGGAACAGACAGATTGTAATTGACGGCATAACCTGCGGAATTGTGATGTGGAACAGCCTCTGAGCCGCATTTGCACCGTCAATTTCCGCTGCCTCGATAAGGTCGGGCGAAATGTTCTGAATGCCCGAAATGTAAATAATCATCATATATCCTATCAGCTGCCAGTTCATCAGTATGACGAGTCCCCAGAAGCCGTAAGAAGCGTCGGTTGTGATTGTGGCGTTGAAATACTGTAAAACGCCGTTGATAATCATAAGCCAGATATAGCCCAGTACGATACCGCCGATAAGGTTCGGCATAAAGAAGATTGTTCTGAATACGTTGGTGCCTCGAAGCGCCTTTGTAAGCAGCATTGCAAACAGAAAGGCGAGAATGTTGATTGTGATAACGGACACAATCGTAAATTTCACCGTAAACCACAGCGCATTTATAAAGTCCTCGTTTGCAAAAGCCTTGAGATAGTTGTCAAAGCCTACCCATTTTGCATTTTTTACTGTCTTGAATTTGCAGAAAGAGAGATAGATTCCCATTACAAAAGGAATCAGAAACGAAATGAGAAATGCGACAACGGTCGGAAGTGCAAGCACAGGAAACCATTTTTTTATTGCCTTTTGCATATTTTCCTCCATTTGTCCTTTTTAAAAAAAACCTCCTGCCCCCGAGGGAGCAGGAGGTTTGCAGTTAATTATTTGATTGATGCAATCTAAATAAGCTCAGTAATTATTCTGCTGTTGCCTCACGCTCTGTCTTCCAAGAAGCCTTTGCATCGTCAACAACCTTTGACCAATCCTTCTGTCCCTGAACATACTCGAGGAGAGAAGCACCGAACTCGTTCTTCCAGTTTTCTGAAGGAATGCCTGCGAATGTCCAAACTACAGACTCCATACCGTCTTTTTCCATCCATGAAAGAACTTCCTTAGCAAGAGGATCAGAGGGTTTCTCATCGTCGCCAAATGATGTGAACGGAGCGATGAATCCGAGGTCTGTTGTTACAGCCTTCTTGCCGTAATCGCTTGTGAAGAGCCACTCAAGGAAGTCGATTGATGCCTGCTGTGTAGCTTCGTCAACCTGACTGTTGATTGAGAAGTAGTTCTCTGTACCAACGCAGAGACCCTGCTTGTCTTCGCCTTCAACGCCCATGTAGAGAGGTAAGAACTTGATGTTTTCTTCCTTAACAACGTTGCCGTCAACGCCGTTAACCTGAGCCCAAGCCCAGTTACCGTTCTGAATCATAGCGCACTTGCCTGTAGCAAACTCAGCCATTGACTCGTCAACAGTCTTGCTGCCGAGGAGCTTTTTGTCTGTGCAGGAGTTGTCTGTGTAGAGGTCGAAGAGGTTCTTGTAGTTGTCAGAATACTTGAATTCAAGCTCCTTAGCGTTCAAGCAAGTTGTAATCGGGCTTTCTGAGCCTGTGTTGAATTCATAGTAAAGCGGAACGTTCATAAGGTGAGTCTGCCATCTCCAGTCGTCACCTGTCTTGAGTGATGTTGAGCCGAATACGCCTTCAATTCCGAGCTCGTCCTTCTTTGAAGTCATATCTTCAACAACGAGCTTGAGTGTGTCAAAGCTCTTGATTTCGTCTGTTGACTTAACCTTTGCGCCGTCAGTCTTAAAGTACTTCTGCATAATCTCGTCATTGTAGATAATGCCGTAGCCCTCAACTGCATAAGGAACGCCGTAAACGCCCTCGTCCTTTGTTACTGCAAGAGTTTTGTCGGAGAGAAGGTTGTAAAGCTCTGTATCCTTAAGGTCTGCGCAGTAGTCAGCCCAGTTCTGATAGCCTACAGGTCCGTTAATCTGGAAGATTGTAGGCGGATCTGACTTAGCAATTTCCGATGTGAGAGTTTTTTCGTACTCACCCGAAGCGGCTGTCTTAACCTTAACCTCGATGCCTGTTTCTTTCTTGTACTGCTTAGCAATAGCCTCGTACTTGTCAGCGATTTCGGGCTTAAAGTTTAAGAAGTAAATTGACTTTACGCCTGATGTGTCAGCCTTGCTGCTTGAACCTGATTCAGAACCGGAACCCGACGAGCCTGAGCCGCCGCATCCTGCAAAAGCTGTAGCCATCATGCAGCCTGCCATTGTAAGGGCAAGGACTTTTTTTGACTTTTTCATTTTAAGAATCTCCTTTAAAAGATATAAGTATTAAGAAATTTTTTGCCGTAACTGCTGAAATATTGCGTAAAGCGCATATGCAACCAGTCTCGTAACTGCGGCAACCTTTCCAAGTGTTATCATAACATTAAATTTAAAAATTTTCAATAGGGTTTTATATAATTTTTATAAAATTTTTTTAATCATTGTTAAAAATTAGTAATTTTATAAGAGTTAATGCGGTTTTGAGTGAAATTATGCCGAATTTTGCAGGTAATTATTTGTTTTTGTAATTTGAGCATTTTGTCGAAAACCAAGAGAAAAATATATGAAATATAGCTAAAAACAAAATATTAGTATTGATTTTTGAATTCAATAATAATTAAGTATAAGCGCAAAAAATACCCAAAAAGTAAAATTGCATAAATTTAACTGTTTTGCATTGTGTATAATGACGTTTTTACTTTTTTAAAGTTTTTTTTATAGAATTTATATATAAAGTATGTTACAATTTAAGACGAATGGGAAATTTTTCAAATCCCGTAAAAAAATTAAGAAGTTTTGAAAGGAGATCAAACACATGAAAAGAAAAGGATTACTGAAGTGCTTAAGCGCTGTTTTAGTGCTTTGCATGATACTGTCCTGCATTTCTTTCTCATTTGCAACTGCCGGTGCGGCAAGCGTTGGCGAAACAAGCATTGTTTCAGCCTCGTCAACTGCCGCTAACGACAATTTCACATGGGATAATGCGTCAGTATACTTCCTTCTCACCGACCGTTTCAAGAACGGCAACACATCAAACGACCACTCATACAACAGAGGACTTGACCAGAACGGCAATGTCGTAACCGGAATCGACACAAGAGGTACATTCCACGGCGGCGACTTTGCAGGCGTAACTCAGGCAATCAACGATGGATACTTTACAGACCTCGGCGTGAACGCTATCTGGATTTCAGCTCCCTACGAGCAGATTCACGGATATGTTGTAGGCGGAAACGAAAATCCCAGCTACGCTCACTACTCATATCACGGCTACTACGTTCTCGACTATACACAGACCGACGCTAACTTCGGTACAGCCGAGGAGTTCGGAACTCTTGTTGACACAGCTCACGAGCACGGAATCAGAGTTATTCTCGACGTAGTTATGAACCACTCTGGCTACAACTCGCTCTACGATATGGACGAGTACGGCTACGGTACGGTTAAACCAGGCTGGGAGAGCTATTACTTCAGCCATCAGAACATTAATAATGCAGATTACCACAGCTACATCGACTACGACTCAAGCGCAGCCGACTGGGCAAACTGGTGGGGTGCTGACTGGATTCGCTGCGGTGTTGCAGGCTACACACAGGGCGGCGGCGACAACCTTACAATGTCGCTTGCAGGACTTCCCGACTTCAAGACTGATTCAACCGCAACAGTAGGAATCCCGAACATTTTAAAGAAAAAGTGGACTAAGGAAGGCAGACTTTCACAGGAAACAAACGAGCTTTCCTCATACCTCAGCAAAACAGGCAAAAAGCAGACTGTTACAAACACAATTTCATACTGGCTTTCAACATGGGTAAGAGATTACGGCGTTGACGGTTTCCGCTGCGATACTGCAAAGCACGTTGACCTCGCTTCGTGGAAAACTCTCAAAGACACCTGCGTTGACGCTCTTAAGGAATGGCGTCAGAACAATCCCTCAAAGCCCGGTGCTGACTGGGACGAGGATTTCTGGATGACAGGCGAGTGCTGGGACCACAACATCGGTTGGGGTTACGACAGCTACTACACACAGGGCGGCTTTGATTCAATGATTAACTTTGAAACTCAGGGCGGCGGCTTGCTTTCAATGAGCGGCCTTAACGGCGTGTACAGCAACTACGCTTCTTCAATCAACTCAAACGACAAGTTCAACCAGCTTTCTTATCTTTCATCACACGACTCAACACTTGCAAGAGGCAACCTTATTTCAACAGGCTCTGCATTCCTGCTTCTTCCCGGCGGTATTCAGATTTACTACGGTGACGAAACAAACCGTCCGCTTGTTCCGGGCGTTCCGAACGACGGCAACGGCGGTGCAGGTCATTCACTGCGCAGTGATATGAACTGGGATTCTATTGATTCAGCTGTTCTTGCTCACTGGCAGAAGGTCGGCTCATTCAGAAACAAACACGTTTCTATTGGTGCAGGCGATCATCAGCAGATTTCAGCTTATAGCTCATCTACAGGCTACACCTTCTCAAGAAGCTATGACAACGGCGTAATTTCCGATAATATTATTGCAACAATCGGCGCACCTTCTAACACAAATCTTGCAGTTGACGTTTCTTCTCTTTGGTCGGACGGCACAACTGTTACAAATGCTTACGACGGCACAACAGCTACGGTTACTAACGGCAAGGCTACATTTAACACAGGTGCTAACGGCACTATCCTTATTGAAGGACCGGTATCAACAATCAGTATGAGCCTCAAGGGATCATATTCTTTCTATGACAGCCAGACTCTTACAGTATCACTTCGTGGTGCAGATTACGCTATGGTATCAATCGACGGCGGTGCTGAATTCAAGGTTGTTGACGGCGACACATTCAGCGTAGGCGAGGGTGTTGAGGTAGGAGCCACCATCAAGGTAACAATGACTGCTTCAAACGATGAAGAAACATCTACAAAATCCTTTACCTATAAGAAAAAGGATCCCAATGCTGTTGTCAGAGTTTATTTTGACAACGCAAAGTACAATTGGAGTACCGTAAACGCATATATTTATGATGAAAGCTCAGGCGACGCTGTTGAGAATAAGGACTGGCCCGGCGAGACAATGACTTATGATACCGCTACAGGTTTCTATATGATAGAGGTTCCGGACAATCTGACAAACGGCAGAGTAATTTTCAATGCCGGCAGCTCATCGTCAAACAGATACCCGGGCGACGGTGCGCAGGGACTTGCAATCAACGGAACCAATATGCTCTTCTCATACGGCAACAAATGGGAACCGTACACCAATCAGACGCCTGACCCGACCGAACCCACAACCGCACCTGACCCGACAAAAACTACTACGGTTTATTTTGATAATTCAAACAGCAAGTTCTCAACTCCGACAATTTATTATTGGTCATATGCTACCAGCAGCGGTCCCAACAGTTGGCCGGGCGTTGCTATGACTAAAGTGTCGGGAGACATCTGGAAAGCAACTTTTGACAGTAAATATGACGGATGTATTTTCAGCAACAACGGTTCAAATAAGACAGGCGACCTTACAATTCCCGGCAGTAACTACATTTATAACGGCAGCAGTTGGTCAGCATATACCGAACCGACTGAACCCACAACAGCACCTGCAACAACAGTACCTGCAACAACAGTTCCTGTAACAACTGCTCCTGTAACAACTGCTCCGGCTACAACTGCTCCTGCTACGACAGTACCTGCAACTACTGCTCCTGTTCCTGTTACAGACGAGCTTAAGGTTACAGCGTCATCTAATATTTTCCCGACTGCAACAAAGACCTTCAACAAGGACGAGGGTACAATTACAGTTTCCTACAAGCTCACTTCCAGTATGGACGTTGTTGATACACAGTGGAAGCTGACATATGACAACACAAAGCTTGAATACAAAGCTTCGAATAATATGTCAGGCGGAGTACAGACAATTACACCGTCAGCAGGCAAAAACCTTGTATATCAAAACAAAAACAACTACATCAAGGGCAACTTCTCCACTTTAAATCTTGTTCCTTTTGAAAACAACGCAGATTTCGTTTCAGTAACATTCAACATTATCGGAACAGGTAAGGCTGAAATTTACCTTGACCTTGAGGTTCTCAGTCTTGGATATACAGATTCGTCCGACAATTTCCACCACGCTTCAATCGTTGACTACAGCCGGAAGCAGAATATTTCAAACGTCAAGGGCTTTGAAAATGCTTCTATCAGCACATCAACAACTCTTGAAAGCAACATTATGCTGGGCGATATAAACGGCGATGGATATGTTAAGATTGACGACGTAACACTAGTTCTCAAAAATGTTGTCGGACTTCAAAGCTTTAATTCACTTCAGATAAAAGCTGCCGATGTTGACAAAGACGGCATTATAAGCGTCAAGGACGCAACACTTATTCAGAAGTTTATTGCTCAAATGATTACCGAGTTTTAAAACCTGAAATTTCTGAAAACCGCTCCCGATTTATGGGGGCGGTTTGCTTGTTATGCAGAAACTGAATTGATAATAAAATTTTATCTGATTTATGAATAACAATATTCCGTGAGTGAATTAATAAGCGCAATATATTTTTATTTAGCATAATTTCACGTATTGCGATTTTTTTCATTTTTGTATAGAATAATATTCGGAATAGTGCTGAAATAAGCATAACATTTTATGTAATAAGAAACCAACTGAAAAGGATGTTTTAAATGCAGCTATACAAAAATTTTTGCAAGGAAACACTTGACGAAAACGGTAATCTGCTCGACTTTGAGCTTGACTTCCCCGAAAACTACAACTTCGGCTACGACGTAGTTGACAAAATGGCTGAGCTTGCTCCCGACGATATTGCTGTTGTATGGACAAATCCCGACAAGGAAGAAAAAACCTTCACCTTTGCCGATATCAGCAGACTCAGCAACAAGGCGGCTAATGTTTTCAGAAACAACGGCATCAAAAAGGGTGACAAGGTGCTTGTTATCCTAAAAAGAAACTACGAATACTGGTATGTTGCTCCTGCACTCCACAAGCTCGGCGCAATCATCATTCCTGCAACTCACCTTCTTACGCAGAGCGACATTTCCTATCGTGTTGACACCGCCAACATCACAGCGGCTGTCTGCACACCCGATGATACAACTGCCGAGGATTTAATGGCTGTTGCATCTCAGCGGAACACCCTTGAAAAAGTTTTTGTATGCAGAAAAAAGATTTTCGGAACAATCGACTTTACAACAGAGGTTGAAAACGCTGACGATACGCTCGAAAGAGTTGACACAAAGGCTGAAGAGCCTATGCTGATTTACTTTACCTCGGGCACAACAGGCTACCCCAAGGCTGTTGAGCACAACCACACCTACACCCTCGGTCACATTGTCACAGCAAAATACTGGCAGTGCGTAAAGGAAAAGGGACTCCACCTCACCGTTGCCGAAACAGGCTGGGGCAAGGCTTCGTGGGGCAAAATCTACGGTCAGTGGCTTTGCGGATGCGGCGTTATGGTGTATGACTTTGACAAGTTCTCACCCGGTAAGCTTCTGCGTATTATGGAGCGTTACAAGGTAACGTCCTTCTGCGCACCGCCGACGGTTTACAGATATTTCATCAAGCGTGGAATGGACAAGTACGATTTGTCTGCGCTTGAACACCTCACCACAGCAGGCGAGGCTCTCAACGGCGAGGTATTTGAAAAGGTTTACGAGCAGACCGGACTTCATCTTATGGAGGGCTTCGGTCAGACCGAAAGCGTGCTTATGCTTGCAAACCTCAAGGGCTCGGTTGCAAAGCCCGGCTCAATGGGCAAGCCCACTCCGCTTTACGACATTCACATCATTGACGACAGCGGCAAGGAGCTTGGCACAAATGAAACAGGCGAAATCGTTGTTTATCCGCCTAAGGATAAAAAGCAGTACGGAATTTTTATGTCGTACTACGGCAACGAAGATCTTTACAAAAATGTCTGGAAGGGCGAAGTTTACCACACAGGCGACACTGCTTACAAGGACGAGGACGGCTACTACTGGTATGTCGGCAGAGCCGATGATTTGATTAAGACAAGAGGCTTCCGTGTAGGACCTTTTGAGGTTGAAAACGTGATTATGCAGTACCCGAACGTGCTTGAATGTGCCGTAATCGGCGTACCCGACAAGGACAGAGGTCAGGCTATCAAGGCTATTGTAAAGCTTGCCGAAGGCACAACTCACGACAAGCACACCGAAAGCGAAATCAAGACCTTCTGCAACAAGCGTATGGCTTCGTACAAGTGGATTCAGCACCTTGAAATCGTTGACGAATTCCCAAA
Source organism: Clostridiales bacterium (assembly GCA_019415925.1). Classification (GTDB taxonomy): domain Bacteria; phylum Bacillota; class Clostridia; order Oscillospirales; family Acutalibacteraceae; genus Ruminococcoides. The sequence continues at coordinate 12,932 of DXYG01000038.1, read as the reverse complement.
AACAATCAGCGGAAAAATCAAGAGAACGACGCTCAGAGAAGAAAGTAAGTAATTTGCATTAAAAATTATTTTCTGCATATACTTGAAATAGCCGAAAGCATATGATATAATGTGTTTAGGCAAAAATGAGATGAATTTTGCACTACAAGCAAAGCGAAACCCTCGGAGATACCGACTCCGAGGGTTTCAAATTAGGTTGTGCTGTCCGGCACTATCTGTCCAACCACTTGCAAATATAGTAGGCAACTACACTTGCTCCGACAGACAGCATAAATGAGATGATTAACTGCACTACAAACACCTCCTTTCGGCTGTAGGAGGATGACAGCAAATTGATTATATCATACATAACTTTTTAATTCAAATTAAATAAGTAAAAAAATTCTGCATATACTTGAAATAGCTGAAAGCATATGATATAATGTTAGTAGGTAAAAATGATGAGATTTGTCCAAGTGGGCAAAACGAATCCCCCGGAGTTGCAGCTTCGGGGGATTCTTCTATAGGTTGGCTGTCCTATACACTATCTGTCCAACCACTTGCAAATATAGTAAGCAACTATACTTGCTCCGACGGATAGTAAAAATGATAAGAATAAATCCAAGTGAGTCACCTCCTTTCGGCTGTAGGAGGAAGACAGCAAATTGATTATATCATAAATAAGACTTTGATTCAATTTACATATGTTTAAAAATTTAAAAATCACGTCGAAAAAAGTATTGACAAAGTTATTTTTGAGGAATATAATATTAGCAATAAAAATAAACCTGTGAACAAGAGTAGTAGGATTTATCAAAACTTTCAGAGAGTCGGCGGGTGGTGTGAGCCGACAGCGGAGATTTACCCGAATGGACTTGTGAGGGCGGACCGAAAGCATTTGCAAGTAGTTTCCGACGGAGCCTGACCGTTACAGCAGGAGGCATATGTCAGTATGCTGTTTAAGCGGGCGTTTATCGTCAATTTGGGTGGTACCGCAGAAGTTGTTATTTTAGACTTTTGTCCCTTTGTGGGACAGAAGTCTTTTTTATTTTATAAAAAACTGCTTTGATACAGTGAGGCAAATAAGGTTTGATAATATCAAGCTATCTGTTCGAATTGCGTGTCGAGGCACTCGACAAGGTTGGTGTAAAAGTTATGATTAAACCGTCTTATGACGAGGTTTTAAACCTCAAAGACAGCTACAGCGTAATTCCCGTTTACAAGGAAATCTACGCTGACGTAGTTACTCCGATTACCCTGCTTCGAAAAATCGCAGGTGTCTCGGACAAATATTTTCTGCTTGAAAGCATTGAGGGCGGTGAAAAGTGGGGCAGATACTCCTTTATCGGCTTTAACCCCAAGGCACGTCTTGCCTACAAAAACAGCACGCTGACCATTACCGGCGAGGGCGAAAAGACGATTGCAACCGACAAGCCGTATGACGAGGTAAGAAAGTACCTTGCAAACTACAAAACCCCGAAATTTGACGATATTCCTCCCTTTACGGGCGGTCTGGTCGGCTACTACGGTTACGCAATGATTGCCTGCGCCGAGCCTGTTTTAAAGCTCAGAAGGGGCGATACAAACGATTTCGATTTAATGCTTTTTGACAAAATCATCGCCTACGACCACCTCAGCCAGAAGCTGACGGTCATTGTAAATATGAAAACCTACGACTGTGAACGCCAGTACAGACAGGCGCAGGACGATATAAATAAAATCATTTCAATAATAACGGATAACGCTCCTCTGCCAAAGCTTGAAACTGACGAAAACGTCGAGTTTACAAGCACCTACACCAAAGACGAATTCTGCAAAATGGTGGAGAAAACAAAGGAGTATATCTACGACGGCGACATCTTCCAGTGCGTGGTTTCAAGGCGGTTTGAGGCTGATTATAATGGCTCGCTGATTAATGCCTACCGAGTTCTCCGCACAACAAATCCCTCGCCGTATATGGTGTATATGTCGATTGACGGCGACGAGATTATCACAGCTTCTCCCGAAACGCTCGTCAAGCTCCAAAACGGCACGCTCACAACCTTTCCGATTGCAGGCTCCCGTCCGAGGGGCAGGACAAAGCAGGCGGACATCGCACTTGAAAACGAGCTTATTCACGATGAAAAAGAGCTTGCCGAGCACAATATGCTTGTTGACCTCGGCAGAAACGACATCGGCAAAATCGCAAAATTCAACTCGGTAAAGGTCACCGAATATCAGAAAATTCTCCGCTTTTCAAAGATTATGCATATATGCAGTGAGGTTGAGGGCGAAATCAAAGACGGTCTTGACGCACTCAGCGCAGTTGAAGCCTTGCTCCCTGCCGGCACACTTTCAGGTGCACCGAAGATAAGAGCGTGTGAGATTATCGAGGAGCTTGAAAAAACTCCACGTGGAGTTTACGGCGGTGCAGTCGGCTACATTGATTTCAACGGCAACCTCGACACCTGCATTGCAATAAGAATGGCTGTCAAGAAAAACAACAAGGTTTACGTTCAGGCAGGCGCAGGAATTGTTGCCGACAGCGTTCCCGAAAACGAATATATTGAAACATACAACAAGGCGCTCGCCGTTATGAACGCAGTCAGAAACGCAGGGGAGGTTTACGAGCTATGATACTTTTTATTGACAACTATGACAGCTTTACTTACAACCTTGTGCAGTTCTGCGGAAGCGTAAACCCCGACATAAAGGTTGTCAGAAACGACGAAATCGCAGTTGAGGAAATCGAAAAATTAAATCCCTCGCACATTATCCTCTCACCCGGACCGGGTTATCCGAAAAACGCAGGCGTGTGCGAGGACGTTATAAGAAATCTAAAGGGCAAGTTCCCGATTCTCGGCGTATGCCTCGGGCATCAGGCAATATGCGAGGTTTTCGGTGCTGAAATCACCCACGCAAAAAAGCTTATGCACGGCAAGAAAAGCAACATCATTGTTGACAAAAGCTGTAAAATCTTTGAAGATATGCCGAACGTGATTGAGGGCGCAAGGTACCATTCGCTGATTGCAAAGCGCAGTTCAATTCCCGAAGAATTAAGAGTTACGGCGCAGGACGAAACAGGCGAGGTAATGGGAGTAAAGCACAGAGATTACGAAATTTACGGACTGCAATTCCACCCCGAGTCAATTCTAACCTCGCACGGTATGCAGATGATTAAAAATTTCTTGGAAAGGGTTTGATGATATGATTAAAGAGGCAATTTTAAAGGTAGTATCAGGCAGTGACCTTACATACGAAGAGTCAAAACAGGTTATGGAAGAAATGATGACGGGCACGGCGACTCAGGCACAAATGGCGTCGTTCCTCACAGCACTCAGAATGAAGGGCGAAACGATTGACGAAATCACAGCCTGCGCCGAGGTAATGAGGAGCAAGGCGCTCCACGTAAAGCACGAAACCGACGTTATGGACATTGTCGGAACAGGCGGCGACGGCACAGGCACATTCAACGTTTCAACAACGGCGTCATTCGTAATTGCCGCTTCGGGAATCCCCGTTGCAAAGCACGGCAACCGCTCAATGTCAAGCAAAAGCGGCTCGGCTGACTGCCTTGAACAGCTCGGCGTAAATATCACAATCACACCCGAGCAGAGCGAAAAGGTGCTTAAAGATACAAACCTCTGCTTTATGTTCGCTCAGGGCTACCACGCATCAATGCGCTTTGTCGGCCCCGTCAGACGTGAAATCGGAATCAGAAACATCTTCAACGTGCTCGGACCTCTCACAAACCCTGCAAGCGCAAATCTTCAGGTTACAGGCGTATATTCCGAATTGCTCGTTGAGCCGATTGCAAAGGTATTTTCAAATCTCGGCGTAAAGAGGGGCTTTGTTTTCCACGGAAGTGACGGTATGGACGAGGTGACAGTAACGGGCGCAACAAAGGTTTGCGAAATCAACAACGGCGAGTTCAAGACCTATGAAATCACTCCCGAGCAGTTCGGGCTCGGCAGATACGAAATGCAGGAGCTTGTCGGCGGTGACGGTGCAGAGAACGCCGAAATCACAAAGAAGGTTTTAAGCGGAGAGCTTAAAGGAGCAAAGCGTGACATCACAGTTTTAAACTCGGCACTCGGACTCTACGCAGGCGGCAAGGCTGAGTCAATCGCAGACGGCGTAAAGCTTGCACAGGAAATCATCGACAGCGGCAAGGCATACGACAAGATGATAGAGTTTGCAAAGGCTACAAATAACGTGTAAACAATTGCACAGTTGGATTATTAATGTAGGGAACGACCCCTGTGTCGTTCCTGTATAAAGTCAGATGTATTTCCGTTAGGAACGACACAGGGGTCGTTCCCTACAATGTTTATATTAGAAAGATGAATTATGATACTCGAAACTATTGCACAGGCTAACGTAAAAAGGTATAATGAAAAGCAGGCGCAGATTCCGCTTGAAAATGTTAAAAATCAGGCTCTTTCGCTGAACTGCGACACAGACTTTCCGTTTGAACAGGCACTCAGAAAGGACGGAATGTCGTTTATATGTGAGGTCAAAAAAGCCTCGCCCTCAAAGGGAATTATCGCAGAGGACTTTCCGTATGTCGAGATTGCAAAGGATTACGAAAAGTCGGGAGCATCGGCAATTTCCGTTCTGACCGAGCCGCAGTGGTTCAAGGGCGAAAACGCTTATCTTGAAGAAATCTCAAAGCACGTTTCAATCCCTCTGCTTCGCAAGGACTTCACGGTCTGCGAATATCAGATTTATGAGGCAAAGCTAATCGGTGCGTCGGCGGTGCTGTTAATCTGCTCACTGCTCGACACAGACACAATCAGAGAGTGGGTAAAGCTTTGCGACAAACTCGGACTTTCGGCTCTCGTTGAGGCGCACACAGAGGACGAGGTAAAGTCAGCAGTCAGCGCAGGTGCAAGGATAATCGGCGTAAACAACCGCAATTTAAGGGATTTTACGGTTGACATTACAAATTCAGTCCGATTGAGAAATCTTGTGCCGAGCGAAATTCTGTTCGTTGCAGAAAGCGGAATCAAAACAAGGGCAGATATTGCCGAGCTTGAAAACGCAGGCGTAAACGGCGTTTTAATCGGCGAAACGCTGATGAGGAGCAAGGACAAAAAGGCAATGCTTTACGAGCTTAAAGACAGTAAAATTAAATCGTAGCGGCGAACAGTGTTCGCCATGTTTCATAAATTGCTACGCAATTTATGAAATGGGACGTCAGGGATGCCGTCCTCTACGGCTATATAGGAAAAGTTTGTATTACAGTCGCAGGGACACTCACTCCGTGTCCGTGTTGACTATCAAACAGCTCCGTTTACATCACCGTTTATGTGACAAACAATCCTTTCCGCAGGGGACGGGTTCCTATACGTCCCGAAACGCAGCCTGTATATCAACATAAGTTTAGAAAATAAACATTTCCAAACAATACGAATCACTAATAAATATTAAGGAGCATATAAAATGTCAAAGGGTAAGTTTGGCGTTCACGGCGGACAGTTCGTTCCCGAAACGCTGATGAATGCGATAAATGAATTTGAAGAGGCGTACAACCGCTACAAGGACGACCCCGAATTTGTGTCGGAGCTTGATTTTCTTATGCGTGAGTACGCAGGCAGACCGTCACGTCTTTACTATGCTGAGAAGATGACAAAGGATTTGGGCGGCGCAAAAATCTACTTAAAGCGAGAGGACTTGAACCACACAGGCTCGCACAAGCTCAACAACTGCCTCGGTCAGTGTCTGCTTGCAAAGAAGATGGGCAAGACAAGAGTAATCGCCGAAACAGGCGCAGGTCAGCACGGCGTTGCAACCGCAACGGTTGCGGCTCTGCTTGGTCTTGAATGTGAAATCTTTATGGGCAAGGAGGACACAATCCGTCAGGCTCTCAACGTCTACAGAATGAAGCTCCTCGGTGCAAAGGTAAACGCCGTTGAAACAGGCACAATGACCTTAAAGGACGCTGTAAACGAGGCTATGCGTGAGTGGACAAACCGTGTTTCCGACACCCACTACGTTCTCGGTTCGGTAATGGGACCTCACCCGTTCCCGACCGTCGTAAGGGATTTCCAGAGCGTTATCGGCAAGGAAATCAAGGCGCAGTTACTTGAAAAAGAAGGCAAGCTCCCCGACGTTGTAATGGCTTGCGTAGGCGGCGGAAGCAACGCAATGGGCGCATTTTATGAATTTATCAAGGACGAAAGTGTCAAGCTTATCGGCTGTGAAGCCGCAGGACTCGGCGTTGACAATCCTAAGAATGCCGCCACAATCGCAAACGGCACTCTCGGAATTTTCCACGGAATGAAGTCGTATTTCTGTCAGGACGAGTACGGTCAGATTGCACCCGTTTACTCGATTTCGGCAGGACTTGACTATCCCGGAATCGGCCCCGAACACGCAAACCTTTCCGACACAGGCAGAGCGCAGTACGTTCCCGTAACCGACGAGGAGGCTGTTTGTGCGTTCGAGTACCTTTCAAGAACAGAGGGCATTATCCCTGCAATTGAAAGCGCCCATGCAGTTGCGCATTGTATGAAAATTGCGCCGACTATGGATAAGGACAAAATAATCGTTGTCAACCTCTCGGGCAGAGGTGACAAGGACGTTGCGGCTATCGCACGCTACAGAGGGGAGAATATTTATGAGTGATATAAAAGCGGCTTTTGAAAACGGCAAGGCGTTCATTCCGTTTGTTACGGCAGGCGACCCCGACCTTGAAACAACCGAAAAGCTTTTAATTGAAATGAGCAAAAACGGTGCTGACATCATTGAAATCGGCATACCGTTTTCCGACCCGATTGCCGAGGGCGTTGTAATTCAGGAGGCTGACTTACGTGCGCTTTCATCGGGCACGACAACCGACAAAATCTTTGAAATGGTAAAGCGTGTGCGCAGTGAAATCAAGTGTGCGCTTGCGGTTATGACCTATATGAATCCGATTTTCGTTTACGGCACCGACAAATTTATGCAGAGGTGCAGTGAGTGCGGAATTTCAGCGGTAATCGTTCCCGACACACCGTTTGAGGAAAAGCAGGAGCTTGCGCCCTACTGCGACAAGCACGGCGTTGAGCTTGTTTCGCTGATTGCGCCGACCTCGCACGACAGAATCAAAATGATTGCCAAAGAGGCTCAGGGCTTTGTTTACTGCGTTTCGTCAATGGGCGTTACGGGCGTGAGAAGTGAAATCACGACCGACATCGGCGAAATGGTGCGCCTTGTAAAGTCGGTAAGCGACACTCCCTGCGCAGTCGGATTCGGAATCTCAACTCCCGAACAGGCAAAGAAAATGTCAGAAAGTGCCGACGGCGTAATCGTCGGCTCAGCTATTGTAAAAATCGTCGCAAAGTACGGCAAAGACTGCATAAAGCCTGTCTGCGACTACGTTAAAAGTATGAAGGAAGCGATTTCGTGAGCACGCTCGAACAGCTCCAAAGGGTAATTGACAACAGCAAAAGGATTGTGTTCTTCGGCGGTGCAGGCGTTTCAACCGAAAGCGGAATACCCGACTTCCGAAGTGTTGACGGTTTGTACAATCAGAAGTACGACTATCCGCCCGAGCAGATTTTAAGCCACACATTCTTTATGCACAACACTGAGGAATTTTACCGTTTTTACCGTGACAAAATGCTCTGCCTTGACAAAAAGCCGAACAAGGCACATTTAAAGCTTTCCGAGCTTGAAAAAGCAGGAAAGCTGACGGCGGTTGTAACGCAGAACATTGACGGACTTCATCAGGCGGCAGGAAGCAAAAAGGTGTATGAACTGCACGGCAGCGTTCTGCGCAACTACTGTATGAAGTGCGGCAAATTCCATTCTGCCGAGTATATAAAGAACAGCAACGGTGTTCCGAAGTGCGAATGCGGCGGAGTTATCAAGCCTGACGTTGTGCTGTACGAGGAAGGTCTTGACGACAGCACCGTAACAGGAGCGCTCAGCGCAATTCAGTCTGCCGACACGCTGATTATCGCAGGCACAAGCCTTACGGTCTACCCTGCGGCAGGATTTATAAGCTATTTCAAGGGCAACAACATTGTGCTTATCAACCGTGACGAAACACCGTTTGACAGCAAAGCAAACCTCGTTTTCCACGAAAAGGTGGGAGAACTGCTCGGTCAGATTAATGTAAAAATTTATTAATATATCTTGAATTATGTTTATATAAGTGGTAAAATATTGATGATAAATTAGTATTTTTACCACTTATTTTGTTAAATTTCAACTTTAAGGAGAATGAACAATGGATGAATATAAATTACGGTCAGATGAATCAGTTTTGTTTAAGTGTGATACTTTTGATAACACAAAAATCTTATTAACAAATTTAAACCTCGTTATTATTAAAGAATCAAAAAAGTTTAAAAAGAGAAAAAAAGATTTGTCTTTAGAGGATCAGACGCCTGTCAATATTTATCCTGTCGAAGATGTTAAAATTTATAAAGATGTTCCTCAAATTAAACTAAATAACAACACTGTAGAAATATACCTTACTTCAACTGAAATTACAATTGAATTTTGTTCAAGGGTAGATGCGTATAAATTTACAAATACAGCAATTGAATTATTAACAGGTAAAAATTCTTTTACTAGAGGAGCAGAAAAATTTAAAAGCGCAATTGATACCGTAGATGATACATTAGGAATTAACACAGTCGGCACTGTAAAAAATGTTGTAGAAAACGGAGTTACAGGCAGTTTGCTTGGTTTTATAGGCAAAAAAGCGACCGGTTTTTCTAAAAAGCCTTCAGGCGGTCAGATGGCTTTGAATGCAACAAAACAGCTTCTTAATTCTAAAAGCTCTGATTGTGAAACTTCAACTTCAGATGAATTTAATAATAATATTGAAAAGCTTGATAAATTCAAAAAACTGCTTGATGCCGGTATTATAACAAAAGAAGAATATGAACAAAAAAAGTTAGAACTACTGAATTCTATTTAATGCGAGATTATTTATTAAGTTAAAAACAAACGTGGCTCCTTATACAAATATTAATTTTACAATAAAAGCACCAACCGAAACAATAAACGGTTGGTGCTTGTTATTTTTTTACTGTATTCAAATGTCTATATCGGGAATAATCTGCAAACTTCGCTTTAAAATGCCCTGCATATATGCAATTGCTGTGCCGTAGTTTGTAAACGGAACATCGCTGTCCTCGGCAAACTTTCTGCGGTACTGCACCTCACGCTCGTTGAGCATACAGCCGCCGCAGTGGATTACAAGGCTGTAGGGGCTTAAATCGTCGGGAAAGCCCTTGCCCGACGAGGTTTCAAACACAAGCTCCTTGCCTGTGTAGTTTCTGAGCCACCTCGGCAATTTTACCGTGCCTATGTCGTTGCACTGGCGGTGGTGGGTACAACCCTCGGAAATCAGGATTTTATCTCCGTCTTTGAGCCTGTCAATTGCCGCCGCTCCATCAACAGCCGATTTCAGAAAGCCTTTGTACCTTGCCATAAGAATTGAAAACGAGGTAAGGTAAATGTCATTTGGCACGTCTTTTGAAACGCTCTCAAACGCCTGACTGTCGGTTATGACGAGCTTCGGCTTTTTGCCGAGGCTTTCAAACGTTGATTTAAGCTCTGTGTCACGCACAACAATTGCCGTTGCGCCCGATTCAAGCACGTCACGAATCGTCTGCTGTTGGGGAAGGATAAGCCTGCCCTTGGGTGCGGCTGAGTCAATCGGCACGACGAGAACGGCAAAATCGCCCTCGCTTATAAGGTCGCCGCAGATTTTCATTTTCGTATCGTCAGTTTTGGTGAGGTGGGCGATTTTCTCCTTTAGCAAGCCGATATTTGTTCTGTCGAGTGCGCTGACTGCCACACCGTCGGAGCAGTCGGTCTGCTCTGAAATATCGCTCTTGTTGTAGGCGACTATGTAGGGGATTTTCTTTTCATTGAAAATCTCAATCAGCTCGTTGTCTGCGCCCGTCTTACCGACAGTTCCGTCAACTACAAGCACAGCAACGTCAACACGGTTAAGCACCTGCTTTGTGCGCTTTACACGCATTTCTCCGAGTGCGCCCTCGTCATCAAAACCGGGGGTGTCTATAATCACAACAGGACCCAGCGGCAAAAGCTCCATTGCTTTTGTTACAGGGTCGGTGGTAGTTCCCTTTACGTCGGACACAACGGAAATCTGCTGATTTGTAACGGCGTTTACAACGCTTGATTTGCCTGCGTTGCGTCTGCCGAAAAATCCGATATGTATGCGTTCTGACTGCGGAGTGTCGTTAAGTCCCATTATAATTCCTTCTTCCTTTTTTAGTCTGTTATTGCGGACACGGAACGCCGTATCCCTACGTATATAATAAATTAATATAACCTATTCGACCGATTTGCCTGCGGTGGCACACCGCCTCAGAATCTGAAATCTCTCTTATTGTTATTTGCAATTTCGGCGATATGCTCGGTTGCAATTTTTCTTACCTTTTCGTTCGGAATCTTTAAAAGCTCCTTTTCAATAAGCTTTTCGCCGATTTCCTTTGTTTCATCGCTTGCGTAGTCCATAAGGTACTCCTCAAGCGTCATAAGTGCGTTGGGGTGACAGCAGTTATGAATCTGACCGTTCTTGCAAAGCGACATAAAGCGGTCACCTGTTCTGCCCTCTCGGTAGCAGGCGGTGCAGAACGACGGAATGTAGCCAAGCTCCATAAGCCACCTTACAACCTCGTCAAGACTTCGTTGGTCGCTCACGTCAAACTGTGCCGAGTTTTCGTCCTCTTCCTCAGGCTCAACATAGCCGCCTACGCTTGTGCGTGACGCACCGCTGATTTGCGAAACACCGAGTCCGAGCACCTTTTCACGCACACTCTGACTCTCCCTTGTCGAGATAATCATACCCGTATACGGCACGGAAATCCTGATGATTGCAACGATTTTTGCAAAGGTTTCGTCGTCGATTCCGTTGTCGAACACGTCGGGGTCAATGTCGTCGGCACGTCTGATTCTCGGCACGCTTATGGTGTGAGGTCCTACACCGTGCACTGCCTCAAGGTGCTCTGCGTGCATTAAAATTCCCGCAAGCTCGTAGCGGTAAAGCTCAAGTCCGAACAGAACACCGATTCCTACGTCGTCGATTCCACCCTCCATCGCTCTGTCCATAGCCTCGGTGTGGTAAGCGTAATTGTGCTTGGGGCCTGTGGGGTGGAGGACTTCGTAGCTTTCCTTGTTGTAGGTTTCCTGAAACAGAATGTACGTTCCGATTCCTGCCTCTTTCAGCTTGCGGTAATTGTCAACCGTTGTTGCGGCAATGTTGACATTCACTCGCCTGATTGCGCCGTTCTTGTGCTTTATCGAATAAATCGTCTTGATGCAGTCTAAAATGTACTCAATCGGGTTGTTGACGGGGTCCTCGCCTGATTCAATTGCAAGGCGCTTGTGCCCCATATCCTGCAATGCAATGACCTCGTTTTTGACCTCCTCCTGCGTGAGCTTTTTGCGGCAGATGTGCTTGTTCTTTGCGTGGTAGGGGCAGTAAACACAGCCGTTTACGCAGTAGTTTGAGAGGTAGAGCGGCGCAAACATTACGATTCTGTCACCATAAAAGTCCTTTTTAATCTGCTTTGCAAGAGCGTAAATTTCGTCAAGCTTTTCCTTGTTTTCGCAGGCAAGAAGAACGCTTGCCTCCCTGTGGTCAAGTCCCTTTCTCAGCTTTGCTTTTTCAATAATTTTGTCGATAAGCTCAAGGTTGTCCTTGTTTTCGTCGGCAAATTTCAGGGTGTCCTTAATCTCCCTGTCGTTGATAAATTCCTCGGCTTTGAGCGAGTGTTTGTCGTACTTTGGCATAATAAAATTTTCCTTTCCAAGCTTTATTTGCATAACTTATAATATAATTTATAATCCCGAATTACGCATTCCGAATTTCGAATTGAATTTACTCCGAATAATCTCCTCTGTCGGTTACGATTTTATAGCCTATCGACTTCATACGGTTTGACATGCACTTTATGCACTCGGCGGCTTCGTCACCTGTGCAGATTTTGTTGTCGTAGAGCGAATAATCCGCCCTGTGCTCGGTCGGCGAGAGGTTGGGCATCACTACGTTTGCGCCGTGTAGAACGCCCTTTTCCCTGCCCAGTCCGTCAGCTGTACCGAGAGCCGTTGTAGCAGGCAAAAGCACCTTAGGTAACATAAGCCGCACAAGCGAAAGCAGTACGAGCGTAAGGCGCACACTGCCGCTTTCTTCGTTTGCAAAAGGTGTGTCCTTGTGCGGAATGAATGGACCTATGCCGCACATCTGAGGGTTTAAGTCCTTTAAAAAGAGCAAATCCTCTGCAAGCGTTTCATACGTCTGATACGGCGAGCCGACCATAAAGCCTGCGCCCGTCTGGTAGCCGATTTTTTTCAGCGTGTAAAGGCAGTTTTTGCGGTTTGCAAGCGACATTTCGGGCGGGTGGAGCTTTTTGTAGTGCTCCTCGTTCGCTGTTTCGTGGCGCAGTAGATAGCGGTCAGCACCTGCATCAAAAAGCCGTCTGTAGCTTTCCTCCGTCCGTTCACCGAGCGAAAGTGTAACGGCGCAGTCGGGATAGAGCGACTTGATTTCGCTTACAATGTCGCACATAACCTCATCGGTGTAGCAGCCGTCCTCGCCGCCCTGCAAAACAAAGGTGCGGAAGCCGAGCGAATAGCCCGTCTTACAGCAGGACAAAATCTGCTCTTTGCTAAGGCGGTAGCGCACTGCGCTTTTGTTTGAGCGGCGAAGTCCGCAGTAAAGGCAATCATTTTTGCAGTAGCTTGAAAGCTCGATAAGTCCACGAATGTAGATTTTGTTTGAGAAGTGCTCAAGCGACTTTTTCTGAGCCTTTTTGCGCAGGACTTCAAGCTCGCTGTCGTTTATTGTTTCAAGCAGAAACGCAAGCTCCTGCTTTGAGGCTATTTCTGATAATTCAATTTTTTCGATGATTTCAATTTTGTTCATAGTTTTTAATAGCGTTGTATAGATAAACCATAATTTAGCGGTGAGTTGACTCGCAAAAAAAAATTAAAAATTTCGG
>DXYG01000037.1 GCA_019415925.1 Clostridiales bacterium | reverse complement strand
AAGGCTTGACCGAAATTTTTAATTTTTTTTGCGAGTCAACTCACCGCTAAATTATAGTTTATCTCAAGAATTTAACTTATAATTCCGGATTATTTAAAGGGATAATCAGAAAATAAAATAGTAGTAAGATAGACAAAAAACTCTCGATTCACAAAATCGGGAGCTTTTGTTATTTTATCTTCTATCGTTCTTCTCTGAAGTAAGAAAGACCGAGGGATTGCGGGCCTTGATTTTCCTTTTTGTTTCTTATGCTTACAAGAATAAGCACAACAATAGTTACTACATAAGGCAGCATTTTGAATAATTCCTGCGTTCTGAGCGGAAGTCCCGGAATGAACAGATATATAATGTAGAGTCCGCCGAACAGAATTGAGCCTAAAATAGCTGATTTGGGTTTCCACATAACAAAGATTACAAGAGCAATTGCAAGCCAGCCTCTGTCGCCGAAACCGTCGTTTGACCATACTCCGTTGGCGTAGTCCATTACATAGTAAAGGCCGCCTAAGCCTGCAATTACGCTTCCGATACAGGTAGCAAGATATTTTGTTTTTCCAACGCTGATACCTGCGGCGTCGGCAGTAGCAGGATTTTCTCCTACAGCCCTGAGGTGCAAGCCGCCACGTGTTCTGTTGAGGAAGAATGAGCAGGCAAGGGCAATTATAATTGCGGCATAAGCCAAGAATCCGTAAGAGAGAAATATCTTGCCAATCCAGCCTGTTGAGTCTGCAAAAGGCAAGGTTGTCCTGAAGAAATTACTTGTTGTTGTCAGGGAAATTGAGGGAATATCTGTGTCAACAAGCTTAATGAGCGAACCTCCGAAGAAGTTGCCGAAACCGACGCCAAAGGTCGTAATTGCAAGACCTGTTACGTTCTGATTAGCTCTTAGTGTAACGGTTAGGAAACAGTAAATTAAACCTACAATAAGCGAGCCTAAAATACTGCAAAGCAGAGGTATTGAAATAGCCAGAAAGGCATTTGCGTCTTCTGGAGAAGCAAGGGAGCTTTCGTAAAAGAACGCTCCGATAACGCCGCTGATGCCGCCTACATACATAATGCCCGGAATACCGAGGTTAAGATTACCGGACTTTTCCGTAAGAATTTCGCCGGTAGCACCGAATAACAGAGGAATACCCTGCATTACGGCACGTTGAATAAGTGTTGCCAGCATTTTACTTTACCTCCTTGTGTGAACTGCGGAAATGCAGCTTGTAGTTAATAAAGAACTCGCAGCCGATAATAAAGAAAATAATAATGCCGGTGATTATATCGGAGAAAGATTCATTTAATCCGAACACTGTTGAGATTTCTCCTGCACCGGATTGCAGAAAAGTAATCAGAAAAGCAGTTAATATCATAAATATCGGATTGAATTTTGCAAGCCACGACACCATAATAGCAGTAAAGCCTCTGCCTCCTGCTGTTGTAGTCGTGATTGTATGGTTTGTTCCTCCGACAAGAAGTAAGCCTGCAATACCGCAGATTGCACCTGACAAAATCATTGTTCTCATAATTACTTTCTTTACATTAAGTCCGATATATCTTGCCGTGTTTTCACTTTCGCCGACAACGGTTAGCTCGTAGCCGTGTTTGCTGTATTTAAGGTAAATATACATAAACACGGTCAGAGCCAGAACAACGATTATATTCAGAAGATAATCAAAGTTGCCGATAGTCGGCAGCCAGCCTGCGTGAGTAGCCTGATTAATAATACCGATGTTGCTTGAGCCCTTTGGATTTTCCCAGAGCTTTTCAAAGTATGAAACAAGCTGAATTGCAACATAGTTCATCATAAGCGTAAACAATGTTTCGTTAGTATTGAATTTCGCCTTAAAAAATGCCGGAATAAGCGCCCAGATTGCGGCAGCAGATATACTTGCTACAATCATTACAATAATCAGAAGGGCATTTGGTATTTTATCGCCGAGAGTAATCATACAGGCGGCTGTTGCAAGGCCTCCGATAAGCACCTGTCCCTCAGCACCGATATTCCAGAATCTCATCATAAATGCAGGAGTAACAGCTAAGGCAACACACAACAACATAGCCAGACTCTGTAACAAGCTCCAGATACGTCTGCTTGTTCCGAAGGCACCTTTAAACATTGTTAAGTAAACCTGAATCGGGTTTTCGCCTGTGAAAAGCATTGTAATAATGCCTGCAACGATTAGCGCAGCAAGAATTGCTATTATTCGTATTGCCCAAGATTTATAAAACGGAAGGGCATCTCTCTTGACTATATGAAAGAGAGGCTCGTGATTTTTAGTTTTATTCATTACTGTCCTCCCTTTCTACGCTTTTTGTCATAAGCAGACCGATTTCTTCCTTTGTTGCCGTTCTGCCGTCTAAAATACCGGTAATTTTACCTGAGTTCATAACCATAATTCTGTCGCAAAGCTCAATGAGTACATCTATATCCTCGCCGACGAAGATAATAGCTGCACCGTTTTTCTTTTGCTCTGAAAGCAGATTATAGATAGTGTATGATGAGTTAATGTCAAGTCCTCTTACCGGATATGCTACCATAAGCACCTTTGGCGCTGAGGAAATTTCTCTTCCTACAAGCACCTTCTGAACATTACCGCCTGATAAACGTCTTACAGGAGTAGTGGCGCTCGGAGTAACAACCTCGAGGCTTTCAATAATCTGATTTGCGAGCGTTCTCGGTTCTTTTCTGTTAAGAAAAGAACCTCTGCCGGATTTATAGGAACGCAGCATCATATTGTCGATGATGTCCATATCTCCGACAAGGCCCATACCGAGCCTGTCCTCAGGTACGAAAGAAAGAGCAATACCGAGCTTTCTGATTTCTATTGGATTTTTGCCCACAAGCTGCTGTTCTTCCAAATCATCAGGCTTGTATATAATACTTGATTCCTTAGAGGCAATCTGAAGCCCGGCGATAGACTCCAGAAGCTCCTTCTGACCGCATCCCGAAATTCCGGCAACACCGAGGATTTCTCCTCCGTATGCATTGAAGCTGACATTGTGCAGTGCAACAGTACCGTCGCTTTTCATAACACTAAGGTTATCCACAACAAGTCTTTCAACAGGATTTACAGGCTCTTCACGGATTATATTGAGGTCCACCTTCTCACCCATCATCATTTCGGTAAGGGACTGTTCCGTTGCGTCCTTTGTTTCAACAGTACCGGCATTCATACCTTTTCTTAATATGGTGACTCTGTCGGAAATCTCAAGCACCTCGTGGAGCTTATGGGTAATTATAATAATAGATTTTCCGTCTTTTTTCATCTTGCGGAGAATGTTGAACAGTT
This sequence comes from Clostridiales bacterium, assembly GCA_019415925.1. Classification (GTDB taxonomy): domain Bacteria; phylum Bacillota; class Clostridia; order Oscillospirales; family Acutalibacteraceae; genus Ruminococcoides. The sequence goes on along the minus strand of DXYG01000037.1, from coordinate 20,856 downwards.
TTTGTGTTTCCTGCGGTGTAAGTACAGCGGTTGGCTCGTCGAGGATAAGTATATCAGCCCCTCTGTAAAGCACCTTAATGATTTCCACAGTCTGCTTTTCAGATACAGACATTTCATAAATCTTCTTGTTAAGGTCTATGTTAAAACCGTACTTCTCGGTAATTTCCATTACTTTCTTTGTAACAGATTTAATATTGAATTTTCCGTCCTTAACACCGAGAACAATATTTTGTGTAGCAGTAAAGACATCCACAAGCTTAAAATGCTGGTGTATCATTCCGATTTTATATGAAAACGCATCCTTTGGTGAACGGATAATGACATTTTCTCCGTCAACTAAAATCTCACCCGAATCAGGGTAGTAAATACCGGATACCATATTCATCAGTGTTGTCTTGCCTGAACCGTTTTCCCCGAGTATAGAAAGAATTTCGCCTTTATATACCTTCAGGTCAACATCCTTGTTTGCAACAACACTGCCAAAGGTTTTGGTTATGCCTTTTAATTCTAACGCCAAAGCTCCAGCCATAATGCCTCCTAAAAAAGTCGAGTGCCTCGACACGCAATTCGGGCAGACAGTTTGTAATGTCAAACCTTCTTTGCCCGACTGTTTCAAAGCCAGTTTCCTATAACAAAAAATATCCGTGACCGCATTATAACGGTCACGGAATAATCAGTTTATGTGGTGACCTGATATCTAAAGTTATTCAATAACAGAAATTCCGTCGATATCAACGTCAAAGTAAGGAGCTGAACGATATTTTGATTCCTCAAAGACGCCATCCTTAACAACCTCTGTATCGCCCTTGTATTCAGCATCTGTATCAACGTCAGCCATATATGAAGTAAGAGTTTCACCCTTTACTGTAAATGCAGCAGTGTCAAATACGTTGAGCTTACCGGACTCTAAATCAGCCTTTGCAGCGTCAATAGCCTCCTGAGTACCCTTAGCGGCAGCCTTTTCGTTAACTTCTGTAAGCTCTACTGAACCTGTTGCAATTGTGCCTGTCCAGTCTGTATCAATAGCCTTGCCTTCCTGTACGCACTTGATAGCATACTCGAAGTAAGGTGCCCAGTTGATTTTTGAAGAAACTATAAATGTGTTGGGGCAAGCACTTACAGTTGAACCGTTGTAAGATACATTGGGAACACCGGCAGACTCGCAGGCTGTAGGAGCACCCATTGAGTCAGCGTGCTGGCTGATAAGAACACAACCGTCAGAAATAAGCTTGTTTGCAGCCTCTTTTTCAAGAGTTTCGTCATACCATGAACCTGTGAATGTTACTTCCATAGTAGCAGTCGGGCAAACTGACTTTGCACCGAGATAGAATGATGTGTAGCCTGATTTAACCTCAGCGTACGGGTGAGCACCAACATATCCAATCTTAGCTTCGTCTTTTGTGAATTTTCCTGCTTCAATCATTTCGTTGATTTTCATACCTGCTGCAACACCTGCAAGGTAACGGCCCTCGTAGATAGAAGCAAAAGCATTGTGGAAGTTGTCAAGCTTCTCTGTGTGAGCTTTTGTACCTGTAGCGTGCAGGAACTGAACATCAGGATTAGCCTTTGCAGCCTCAATCATAAAGTCCTCGTGGCCAAAGCTGTCGGCAAAAATGATGTCACAGCCCTGATCAACTAAGTCAAGAGCAGCCTCTTTACAAGCGTCGCTTTCGTCGATGTTTGTCTTGTTAATCATTTCAACGCCCATCTTCTCGCAAGCTTCCTTTGCTGCAACTAAGAAGTTATTGTCGTATGTTGAGTTTTCATCGTGAAGATAGATGAAACCGAACTTGAGGCTTTCAGCATTGCTGCTGCCTGAGCTGCTGCCTGAGTTGCTGCCTGAGCTGCTGCTTGAACCGCAGCCTGTGAATACAGCGGCAAACGAAAGCACCATTAGTGCAGCCAGTGTAATTGATAATAACTTTTTGAACATTTTAAATTCCTCCTCAAAAGATATGTCAAAGAGCTATGCTCTCTGATTATTTAACTGCAGAAAACAATACCGTCTTCTTCAGTCATTTCCTTAATCATTGCCAACGACTCAACCCTGATTCCCATATCACGGATTATTTTTCCGCCATCCTGAAAAGCCTTTTCAATAACGATTCCTGCTCCGACAGTCTGAGCACCAGCGTCATTAATAAGATTAATCAATGCAGATAATGCACTGCCCTTTGCAAGAAAGTCATCAATAATAAGAATACGGTCATCTTTATTGATAAACTGCTTTGATACGTAAATATCATAGTCTTTCTTGTGGGTAAATGAATATACCTTAGAGGTGTATATATCGGAATATATATTTATTGTTGGCGTTTTCTTTGCAAATACAACAGGAACATTAAAATATTGTGCAGTTAAGCAGGCAATACCTATCCCTGAAGCTTCAATAGTGAGGATTTTTGTAACTTTTTCATCTTTATAGAGTCTGTAAAACTCCTTGCCTAACTCAGAAATAAAAGCTGTGTCAATCTGGTGGTTTAAAAAGCTGTCTACCTTTAACACATTGCCCTTACCGATATGACCGTCCTTGAGAATTCTGTCCTCTAAAAGCTTCATAATACCTGCATCCTCTGTTTATAAAAATAGAAATATAAAAATATTATACTACATTGTTCGACAAGATTCAATTATTTATTTTTATATAAAATATAGAAATATTGCATTAATAATTAAAATATTTAATACAGATTAAATAAATGCGTGTTAAAGAAATAAGAAAAGCTCTGTAATTAAGCTCCTATTTACAATCAAAAACAAAATCACATCTCGGTATCTATTTGTTATGCGAGAAATCATATTTTCTATCAGTATAATCACTATACGACAAATATTTCAAATAAACATAATAATAACATTGTAAAAAGAAATATATTGTCATATTTTAGAAGTTAAAAATATTTTGGAGAAATATACATAATGCTTTATCAATTCCACAAAAAGCCGAGTATCTCGACTTGTAATTCGTGCAGACAGCTTCTGCTGATGCAATCTTTTATGACCGAGCGCATCCGAGCAATTTCCTATAATGTAAAAAATCCCTCCCGTTAGATACATTGTACCTAACAGGAGGGATGAATTCGAATGTGTCAAATCGCTTAATTTAATTTTACTTTGCAGAATACTTTTTCTTTATGCCGTAAATACCCGGTACCAATCATTTTACCGGCGTCGTCACCTTTTTTTCCAGCTCGCAATGTGTTATGTCCTCCCAGTTGCGGCGGATTGCGATATCTGCGGTAAGGTCAGTATTGTTATATGCGATGGACCATTGTGTGTTGCTTGTGATGTCATCGGGGTTGGGGTCTTGTGCCGCCGATTTCATTGCGTTCCACACGGTATCGCCAGTGTAATTGCCTTTTTCCGTCTCCAGCACCTTCAGCACGGCGTCATAGCGTTCCTTGCCGTGACCGTAGATACCGTTTTTCTGATTAGGAAGCACCTCATCCTTATGGGTGATAAAGAAATTAGTAACCGCCTCTGATGGAGTATCTATAAGCTCTCTTGATTCGCTGTCAATGTCATACTCTATTACTCTGCCATCGCCTGATGCATCGGTGATGTAAAAATGATAATCTCTGCCACTGGAAGCGAACATATCATAGCTTCGCAAAAGCTCCACTGCTTCCTCTGTGGTCGCCGCCCGGTCAAGTACAAGACGTATGGCAAGCGTGGTAAAAATGACAGGCTTTCCTGTGTTTTGATGTACAGGCTCGCTGTCCAGCGTCAGCACGGCGATGGACACACCCTTTTCGTTCATACCGTCAAGACATACAAAAGGCGCAGTCAGGCTTGCAAACTTACTTTTGATACTATCATCAGGCACATTTGCCGAAACATTGTCAAGTGCGGCAAAGGCAATAGACTTATATCCGTCCTTTGGTTCGCAGTAAACCAACATAGAAGATGTATCTTTGCTGAAATCGTAATTACGTCCCATATGAACGTCGCCGTCCTTATCGGTCAGAGTAAACGACGTACAGCCGAAATTGGGTGCTTCAATCTTCACAGGCAACAGCGGCAACGCCTCTTTCACAATTGCGTCAATCATCGTCTGATCGTCCGTAATGCCGTAATTGATGATATTGTCAAGATTGTAATCATATTGGACGTCCATACGATAGAGATTGTATCCATCCTCGTAATCCGTAAGCTGCTCAATGCTGCTGAAGGTCCGGATTCTGGTGAAATACAGTCCAAAAAACGCAACGGCGGCTAATACAACAACAGCCAGAATTACCGACAAAATTTGCAAAATACGCTTCAGAACTTTATTCATATAATTCTCTCCCTTTAAGTTTTGAAAAAATACCGTTGGATAATATATTTTTATATCTTCATCAGTATCAGAATCTCATCTTAGGCTTTAGTTAAAATCAAAGAAGCCAAGTCCTCGAAGTGCATTAACAAAGCGTTTCATATAGTCAAGCGATGTCACAGGCCAGTGGAATCCCATTCTGTAGAGCACCTGCATGGTGTATTTATTGCTCTTTCCAACGGAGAATATCTTTTGACCGTGCGCCATATTCTGGTAGGCAAGCATACTGGAAAGAATTTTCGCCTTTTCGGGATTTTGCTTTGCTTCTTCGAGCGCCTTTTCGTATTCCTCTGTTTCTGATGCCTGCGAGTGAAGTCCGATTTTATCCATCTCCATATACAAATCGCCCATCATCAACATATGATTATTGAACGGGTGGAATACAGTACAGTCCTTCGGAGTCTGTGACAGGAGGAGGATTGCCTTTGCAACGAAATCTATCGGAGAAAGCTCAAACGGTGTTTCTATCATATCATACGGATATTTTCCGATGATAATATTGGATTTGAGCCTGCCCATAAATGTATTTGTGGTAAAGTTAATCTGATACTCACCGTCGCTGTTTCTGGCGGAAAGAGTACCGACACGCATAATTTTTGCATTAAAGCCTTTTGAAACCTCTTCAAGAATTGCCCTTTCGGCAAGGAACTTTGAAAGCGTGTACTTAGATGTTGTCTGCTGTCCGAAATAAAGCAGATTTTCCTTCAGATGAGTTACCTCTCCCTGCTCACCCACAAATATTCCTCCAACGCTCATAGTTGAAACGTGAATAAGACGTGCGTCTGCCTGCTTACAGAAATCTATTACATTAAGCGTTCCGTACAAATTGACATCTTCAATGTCCGTTCCCTTTGAAAAATGCTTTACATTTGCGGCACAGTTGATAACAGTATCGATATTGAAATCAAGGAACTTGTCAAAGGATTCTCTGTCTGTGACATCTCCGCTTAAGACAGTCAATCTGTCAGAATAGTTTTCTTTCAGACTTTCTTCAAAATAATAGAAGAAAATCATATTAAGTCTGTCCTCTGCGGGATTGTTATTCTTGTCACGCAACAGACAGTAAACCTTGCCGCTGTATCTGTGGAGCAGTTCATAAAGAATATGTATTCCGAGGAAGCCTGCGGCACCCGTAAGGAGCACATCGCCTATCTCCTGCATATCTCCGTTTTTAAAGCTCTCAAGATTATTTTTAAGCAGCACATTTTCAATATTACCGTAATCATAGTTACCCAAATCTTCAAAGTCGTTCTTCGGAGCGTCCTTTTCGCAAAGCTTTGCAAGTGCGGCAGGAGTCGGGTTTTCAAATACGTCGCCGTATGCAATCTCTATACCGCTCTTATTGGCAAGAATAATTACCCTTGTTACAGTTAGCGAGCTGCCGCCTATATCAAAGAAATTATCGTCGGCATAGACCTTGTCAAGCTCCAGAACCTTTGAGAATATATCGCACATAGTTTTTTCAAGAGCAGTTGTCGGTTTAACTCCTGTTTTCTTTTCGGACGACTGAGGCTCGGGCAAAAGCTTCGTGTTGATTTTGCCGTTAGGTGTCAGCGGCATTTCTGAAAGCTGAACATATGCCGCAGGCACCATATAATCAGTCAGGGATTTTTTAAGCTCATTTTTGATAAATTCCGCATCAAGCTGAATATCAGACGTGTAGTAGGCACATATAGCGTCAGCGTTATTCACCTTTCTTATTAAAGCAACTGCGCTCTTAATGCCGTTAATGTTTGACAGGCACTTTTCGATTTCGCCGAGCTCAATTCTCAGACCTCTGAGCTTAACCTGATTGTCGGTTCTGCCGAGTATTACAACATCACCGTTCTTTGTCCACTTTGCGTAGTCGCCCGAACGATAGGTTCTTTCGCCGTTAAATTCAATAAACGCCTTTTTCGTCTGCTCGGGAAGTTTATTGTAGCCAAGTGCAACTCCGCAGCCTGAAATCAGAAGCTCGCCGACAACTCCGACAGGGAGCAGGTTATTGTCAACATCAACTATATGTTCAACATAGTTCAGAAGCGGTTTTCCGACTGAAATTTCATCAGCGTTTGTCAGGTCTTTACAGTTTGACGAAACCGTAATTTCGGTTGGTCCGTAGGTATTAAGAATTTTTGCATTAGTTTTTTCACGGAGAAGCTTCAGAAGCTTATAAGTATATTTCTCACCGCCCGAAAGAATAACCTTGCAGTCAGCCATTGCCTCGGCAAATTCATCAAGCTCCATATACTGTAAGAGTCTTGAAGGTGTTGAGTTGAAAGCATCAACACTATTTTCTTTAAGAAATTTTGCAAGAGCAATCGGGTTAACCGTCTGCTCGTCGCTTGCAAATACAAGCGTCAGACCGTTGCATAATGAAAGCGCTGTTTCCTTGAGCGACATATCAAATGATACGGTAGTTACAGAGCCGTAAGCCTTGCAATTATCAACAATATACTTTACCTGAGGATTTGCATCGTTGTAGCTTACATAGTTAGCTATTCCAATATGTCTTAGCATAACGCCCTTTGGCTTTCCCGTTGAGCCTGATGTGTAGATAAGATAAGCCAAATCCTCGGGACTTACGTCAACCTGAGGTGTTTCACAATTTTCACCGCCGAGAAGTAAATCCACATCTACCGTTTTATCGTAAGCATTGACAAGCTCGCCCTCGGTTACTACGAAATCAGCCTCACTGTCCTCGATAATGCTGTTTATTCTTTCCTGCGGATAGTCGGGACAGGTCGGAATAAATGCTCCGCCTGCTTTGAGAATACCGAAAACGGTTGAGAAAATTTTTGAGGTTCTGCTAAGCAATACAACAACTCTTCCGCCCTTTTTCAGACCTCTTGCAATAAGCTCGTTTGCAGTAACGTTTGCACGGCGGTTAAGCTCTCTGTATGTAAGAGTTCCGTCACAGGCAGTAATTGCATTGTTGTCGGGAGTTTTTTCAACCTGATTCTCAAACATTTTATGCAGGAGCTTTGTTTCAACAGGAGCAATACTTGTTAAGGAAAAGCTGTTCAGCTCATCAATCTGGCTGTCGTCAAGCAGAGAAACTTTCCTTATCTTGCTGTCAGGTGCAGAAATAATATGCATAGTCGCATTGAAAATTGATTTTACAAGCGTCTGCATCAAATCTTTACTGTAAAGTGCTTCGTTGTAACGGACAACAATACAGGGCTGATTTTTATAATTTTCAATGTAAATTGCAGTTTTGAACTTGGTGATTTCCATTTCAAAGAAATTTCTCTCAACAGCTTCGCCGTTAATTTTCAAATCGTCCGTTACACCAATCTGATATTCGTACATTATATTCGGTGCAAATCCGAATTTTGAGCAAATCTTTGAATAAGGATAAATTTCATTTTCTATTGCGCCCGTAAAAACAGACTTGCTCTTTTTAACAAATTCAAGTGCCGAAATATCTTCAATCTCAATTCCGAGAGGTAATGTTTTAACAAACATACCAAAACAATCCGTCAGACGCATATCACTTCTGCCGTTGCTGATTGTGCTGAGATATACGTTTCTTGAATTTGTAAAGCGTGATACTGAATAGAAAGCGGCTGCAAGGAAAAGCTGCGCAGGTGTAACACCGTTTTTATTACAGAAAGCTTCTATCTGCGCCAAATCAAATGGAACACTTACCTCTGCAAGCCTGCCGTTATCTCCCTGTGAGCCTATATCGGGAGTTATTTCGGACGCAGACTCAAAATTCTTCATCATATCATCAAAGAATTTTTCAGCTTTGCTGTATTCTTCACTGCTTTCAGCTTTGATTTCGTCATCAATATAGTCAAAATATGTATAATCCTCTGACTTGATTTCAGCGCCCTCATATGCTGCTTTGAGCTGATTCAAAAATATGTTGTAAGACGCACCGTCAAAAATAATATGATGAAAATCAGCGAAAAGATAGATATTTCTTTCTGTTTCAACAACGAGGATTCTGAATAGAGGAGATTTGGAGAAGTTAAACGGCTTGACAAATTCTTTCTTTAAGAGTTCAAGCTCGTTTTCTGTCATTTTCTTTACGGGAATATCAAGCTGAGTGCTTTCCGGATAAACCTGCTCCACATCATCATTTTGCGTTGTAAGATGTGTGAATATGTACGGATGCGCAAGAATGACCTTTTTAACACTGTCAGCAAGCTTATTTGCGTTTATTGACTTTGTGAATTTAAGAATTGACGGAATGTTATAGAGCGTAGTGTACGGATTTTTCATACAGTCAAAGTATACGCCCAACTGCGTCTTTGACAGAGGATATAAAGACTTGTAAGCCTTTTGCTTTGTCTGAGCTGTATTCTTTGCCAATGCTCCGCTCATAAGGTATTCCTGAAGCCGGTCTTCAATAGAAATAACCGAACATTCCTTCATCATCTGCTTTACATTAGCCTCAAAGCCGAATTCCTTATGAAGTTCAACTGCAAGCTTAATTACCGACAGAGAATTGAGTCCTGCAAACAAAAGATTTTCAGTAACACTGAATTTATCGTTACCGAGAATTTTAGCAATAATTGAGTGAATTTTCTTTTCAAGCAAGGTCATAGGCTTTGATGATGATTCACTGTTCTGTGCTTTCTTTTCAGGCTTGGGCAATGCACGCTTGTTGACCTTCTGATTCTGATTAAGCGGAATTCTGTCAATCTGCATTGTAACAGCAGGAACCATATACGGAGGTTTGTTAGCAAGTATAAATTCATTGAGCTTCTGAATATCTACCTTGCTGTCAGATACAACGTAAGCTGCAATAAATTTTCCTCCGCCCGGCTCATCAAATGCCGCAACAGTTGCGTCTTTTATTCCGTCAAATTCACGAATAATTCGCTCAACCTCGGAAAGCTCAATTCTGAAGCCTCTGATTTTAACCTGACCGTCATTTCTGCCGACAAAGTCGATATTACCGTCAGGCAGAAAACGCACTATATCGCCTGTTCTGTAAGCTCGTTCATAGCCTTTTTCATCGGTAAACGGATTTTTGATAAAGGCTTTTTCGTTCTGTTCGGGGCGGTTTAAGTAACCTCTTGACACGCCGTGACCTGCAACCCATAATTCACCCGGAACACAGGGCGGCAAACGTCTGCCCTGCTTATCAACAACATAAAGCTTTGTATTGTCAAGTGCCTTTCCTATAGGAACTCTGTCATATAGTTTGTCAAGCTCAAATGCGGTTATACAAACTGTGCTTTCGGTAGGGCCGTAAAGATTTATCATCTTATGATTTTTCGGAGGAGCAAGCGGCACAAGCTTTTCGCCGCCAACGGACAATTCGGTTATGGTGCTGTTGTCAATTTCAACAGCAAACTGCCTGCCGACCTGTGTTGTCATAAAGCTGTGTGTTATACCGTTTTCGTTAAAGTACTTATCTATAGCTACAAGGTCAAGACGGATTGCTTCATCAATTATATAGACTGCCGCACCCGTTGTCAGCGCAGGATACATATCCATCATATTCGCATCAAAGCCGTAGCTTGCGTAAGCCGCTACTCTTGATTGAGAAGTAAGATTGTAATAATTTCTGTACCAGTTGCAGAATGAAACTATATTTCTGTGTTCAAGCATACAGCCCTTCGGCGTACCTGTCGAACCTGAGGTATAGAGCATAATAAACAAATCCTCAGGCTTGGGATTTGTACTGATTTTATTGCATTCGGGAAGGCTTTGAATATCCTCAATTAGTAACACCTTTCCCTTGTAATTAGGAACACGCTCAAGCAAATCTTTTCCTGCAATCAACAGCTTTGCCTCTGCGTCCTGCATCATAAATTCAAGACGCTCCTGCGGATATGACGGGTCAAGCGGCTGATATGCCGCACCGGACTTTAATACACCGAGAGAAGCAAGCACCATATATTCACATCTCGGAATAAGAACGGAAACAACGTCTTCCCTGCCGATTCCGAGCGAGGAAATATATGCACCTATCCTTTCGGAAATTTCGTCAACCTCTTTGTATGTATAGCTCTTGTCAAGATATACAACGGCTGTGTTGTCGGGATTCTGCTCTGCCCGACGTCTGAAAAGAGTAATAATATCGGTCTTTTCGTAATCCCTTTCGGTATTGTTAAAGCTGTCAAGCAGAGAAATCTGTTCGCTGTCGGTTATATCAATATCACTTATGTTTTCTTTTCCGATAAATTCAGTTACCGCTTTTTCAAACGATTTCAAAAAGCTTTCTGCGGATTTTTCCTCGTACAAATCTGCACGGTATTCAAATCTTAACGAAAATTTTCCGTTAATTCTTGAAAGCTCTGCCGAAATATTAGCCTTGGCATCGGGAACATCTATACTGTCAGCAAATATTTCCTTTCCGCAGAAGTTAATATTTCTGAATATATCTCCCTGATATGCAAAAATCGTAGGCGGATTTATCTGTAAATCAGAGCATATATCTGCATATGAATACAAATCATATTTTCTGTTGTTTTGCAGCTGTGAATCAAGATTCGTCAGAAATTGCACAACACTTTCGTTATTACTGAAATTACAGTAAACAGGCAATGTCTTAACAAACATTCCGCAGGAATTTGAGAGCTTTTCGTTTCGTCCGTTATGAATAGTTGCAAAAAGGCTTTCGTCAGCTCCCGAAAATTTTGCAAGCAAAAAGCCGTAAACACCGCAGAAGAATGTGCTTGTTTTTATGCCGTTTTTGCGGCAGAACTTTCTAATATCGTCAGCGTTAAAGGAGGTGAATTTGTAATCAACAGCTTTTGCAAGTGATTTTCCGTCATTTTTATCATTCAGCATAACGGAATCAAGCTCAATGCCGCCGAAAACAGAATTATAGTATTCCTTGGCTGTTTTTAGCTCATCTGTCTTTAATCTTTCCTCTTCTTCATCCGAAACATCGTTTCCTGTAAAATGCTCCGGTTCAAGCGGCAGACCGTTGTAGGCTCTGTCAACGTCATTCAAAAAAATCTTCGCTGACGAGCCGTCAAAGATAATATGGTGAAAATCGCAGAAAAGCATTACATATGAATCAAGACTAATAATACAGCACCGATAAAGTCTTTCGCTGAGTATCTCGAAAGGATAAACAAGGCTTTTCCTGTCAAAATCAGCGTCGTGCATTTCTTTAACTTCCACAACTGCCGGTTCATCGGACGAAAGCTTGTAAACAGCTCCGTCGCTGTCGGCAGTTAATCGTGATTTAATGTACGGATGATTTTCAATGCCTGCTTCAACCGCCTGCTTAAGTCTTGTAATGTCGATATCCTTGTCAAGCTTTAAAAACAACGGAATATTGTAAGCAATACTGCCTGGATTGTTCAAATAATCAAAATAAATTCCGTACTCTGTCTTTGAAAGAACAGTCTTTTTTGGTTTATTCATTTCATTCACCCCTAAAAATTATTTTTTATACAGACAACACTTAAATTTATTCTTCTGCTTTAAATTTTAATTACCAATCTGTTAAATCCCAGTACACTTGAATATTCAACACTTTTTGAAACAGCTTTTACTACCTCAATTTCCGAAAGTGTTTTTTCTTCACCATTATTTGAAACAATATCATACGGCTCTCCGTTATCACGAATAGAAATTATTGCGTCATTTCCGTCAATCATAATACGAATATCAATATCTGTTTTTTTCTTCTTACCGGTACGCTCTGCGATGTCTGCCGAAATTCCTTCAACAGCTACAGCTATCCTGTTAGCAACGTTTTTTTCAATATTGTGACTTGTAAGAAACGATGATAAATATAAAGAAACACCGGAGGCGTTTTCCTTTGAGCCTTTGAAAGACAATGAAACAATCTCATTATTATCATTTGATTCAATAAGATAAAAGCTGTCATACTTACCTTTTGATTTTCTTTTAATAACGAGGATTATAAAATATAATACAATCAAAGTGCCGACCTGAGCTGCCACAAGTGAAATCCACACGCCTGTTATTCCGAAAAATACCGAAAGAATCAGAGCCGAAGGAATCAGTATTACAATGCCGTTGACAACAGCAATAGTTGTTGATAATGTCTTTCTCTGAGTAGCCATATAGTAATACAGAAACAGAAAAGAAAAAGCAAGTGCAGGAAATGACAGAGCGTTTATCCTGAGTGCGGGAACTGCATTTGCAATATCGCTTGCAGCAGTTATTCCGAACAGTCTTATTACAGGTTCGGGCGCAACCAGAATAAACATCATAGTTACAACGCTTACTACAGCAAGAATTGTGAATGCACGTCTGAAAGCATACCGTATTCCGTCAAAATCCTTTTCTCCCAGACAAACGCCGACAATCGGTATCATTGTCTGCGACGCACCTGTTATGAACATAGACATAAAAATCTGACTTGATGAGCATATTGAGTACGAAGCCATTGCATCTCTTCCGCCTGTACTCTGGATAATCCAGTTGAGAAACAGCATTTTGACTGTTATAAGAAGCGTTCCCAACGCACCCGACAAGCCGACCGTAATCAAATTAGAGAATATTTCAAAAAATTTTTTCGGAGCTTTCAAAATTGAAAAGTCAAAATGCAGCGTGCTCTTTTTTGAAGTGAAATGGGTAATCATCATAACAAAGCCCACAGCGTAGCCTGTAACGGTGGCTATTGACGAGCCTGCAATTCCCATATCAAAAACGCCCATATATACATAATCCATAATCAGATTTATTATATTTGCCACAATAATTATATTTGAAGCAAATCTCGGCCTGTTGTCAGTTCTTATAAAATAAGCTGAACACAGCAGAATCAGATTAAGAGGCGTTCCGATTATAAACGGTATGTAATACCGGTATAAAAGCGGATTCAAAACTTTGTCCTTGGTAAGCAAAGAGCATATTCCGCCTGCAAGCGGAAGCTGTATTGCCATCAGCACAACGCATAATAACACAACTGCAATAAATGTTGTCGTAAAAATGCGGTTTACAAGCGTTCTGTCATTCTTGCCCTTTGCAACGGCTATAACGCTTGAAGCTCCGAGTCCGAACAAAATTGTCAGCGAAAAATAGAGCTGAGCAACAGGTGATAACAGGTTTATTGCAGCCAAAGCATTCTTTCCGAGAATATTGCCGGCTATTATTGAATCAACAATCATTGCAATATTTGTAGCCATAGCCGTAAGAACAGTAGGCAAAAAATATTCCGAATACTTCCTGTTTATTGTGACAGAATTACGTTTTAACGCTGTTTCACTCATAAAATCACTCTCTTAAAAATATTATGCTTTTTCTATCTCAAGAAAACTGTCCATTCCTGTCATAGTGAATATTTCCATAATCATATCATTTACATTAATAAGCCTGAGCTTACCTTTGACACTTGTCAGTTTCTTATAAAGCATTAAAATAACCCTGAGTCCTGCGCTTGATATATACTCAAGCTCTCTCATATTAAGAGTAACCGTTTCAATTTCATCAAAAGAATTGCGGTTAATCTCCTCCTCTAACTGCGGTGAGGTAATAGTATCAAGTCTTCCGCTTAATGAAATTATAAGATTCTGATTACTGATATTAGTTGTGATTTGCATAATGATACCTCCAACGTCAAATATTTATTTAATCATAACAGAAATTCTGTTAAATTACAAGAATTTTTATCATCCAATTATAAATTCATCACGTTTATAATAATTTAATAACACAGACAAAATAATGACAAGTAATATTGGACGCTTAGAGAAACACTGATTAAATCGTTTGTGCATATTGCGCAGTCAGATTTTTCGTCAGGATAAACTGATAAACCGCAGTAACGCTGACGCATTACGAGGATTTTTGGGGCAAGCTGACGGTAAATATGCAAGCAAAATGTGCAAACAGCTTTCAGTGTGAGTTAATCAATGGTTCCAGAAGTATTAGCAGCATTTTCCGTTATGCCGATATACTGCGATTTTCCAAAAGCAAGAATCAACACGAAGATTGTCGGCAGAAAAACTAATCCAATTGCAAATCCTGTTCCGTGACCGAATGCTTTTGAAAGCTTGAACGAATGAAGAACATCAATGTAAAGTGCAAGCAGAAGAAAAGCGCAACCGATAATATAAATAATTGTTTCAAAACCGCCTGATGAGAATATATATCCTGTCATAACCATTCCTGCAACTGCAAGGACTAACATAAGCCAGAAAAATGCAGGTTTCCAACAAATTTTATACACTATATGACCGTTATAGAACGGAATAATAGATTTCCATCCGGGTTGATCTGCTTTTTTAAAAATTTTCCACCACGCAATAACGGTAACTGCGTAAATAACAAGTAATGTTACAAGAACAATTCCGAGTAAAATTAATAATGCGGAAATGTGAACCGTACTTAAATAGTTTTGTAAATAATCAAACATAATTTTTCCTCCAAAATTTTATTAAATAATGTAATGATTGAATAAATAAGAATAATGTATGACCGGATAATTCATTTACTGCCTGTTCATTTGATGACCTCCTTTTAAGTGTTAAGAGCTGTTCTCTTTGTTACAGTCATATAATATAATACCGACTATGACAAAATACGGACAAATTTTTAAAATTATAAGATTTCTTTGATTTTTTAAATTCATTAGTTTTGTTGCAAAATCAGTATATAATGGTGTATAATTAAGGAAACAGAGGTGATTCAGAATTGAAGAATAATACAAAAGCCTTTATTCTCACAGGTACTCTTGGCATATTGCTTTTATTTGCCTTTTTATTTGTATGGACTGCCGTTAGTTATCAAACGGAATCAGTCGATACAGAATCTGCAAAAGTATCAATTATCGGAGAATATACCACAGACGGCGAAAGTTGGAATAAATTGCAGTCAAGCAACGACTTTATTAATGATAATTACGAAACGGTGACTTTCAGAGGAAGGCTTTCTCAGGACATTCCGAAAAATCAGTACTTAATTATTTCGATGTGTGATGTATGGGTTGAGATTAAGGCTGACGGAGAAGTTGTAGCCACAAATCATTATGATACCGGAGCTTCAACAATAACACCCGGCAATTCTATTGCTTATGTATCGGCTGATGAAATTCCCCATAATACAGAAATTGAATTGACAATTTCAAATCCTTACACTGTTTTTGCCGGTTTTAATCCTATACAGGATACACTTAACAAGCTTACGGTCGGTAATAAGGATACCTTATACAATGACTTACTTAAAAACAATACGCCTGCTATTTTAATAAGTCTTGCAATTTGCTTTTTAGGGTTGTTTGCATTTACCCTTGCCGGCTTGTTGTGGAAGAATGTAATGATTAGAAACATCGCCCTTGCTCTTATGGCAATTACAGGCGGAGTTTATGTTCTTACCGATTCAATTTATACCTATCTCCCATTATGGATCGGCAACCCGGTACTCTGTATGGTGTTTGACGAATTTGCTACATATCTGTTGCCGATTGCGGCTTTTCTGTATGTCAGAGTGAATGTTGAAGACAAGCGTTGCAAAGGATATATTTCAATACTCATTATTGTGTCTATACTTCTGACTATGGCAGCAGTATTCTTGCAGTTGTTCGGCGTTATGGATATTCTGAAAAGTCAGATTTTTGTATTTCCGTTTATCCTGCTCGGAAGTGTGGGCAGTACTATTTGCCTTATCTACGAAGCATTCAAGCTCAAAAGTAAAAATTCAAGGGCAGTTCTCATTTCGGTTTGTCCGTTAGTCGTGGCAGGACTTATTGATTTTATCAACTCCTTAACAGGTTTTACACACGACCGTGTGTTCATAAGATTAGGTCTGCTTATCACAGTTGTCATTCAGATTTATCTTCTGTTACATGAAACAAGAGAACATCAAAAGGAGCTTTTGCGCTATCAGGAAATGCAGAATGAAATGCTGCAAATGCGTGTTTCAATTATGGTATCGCAGATACAACCGCATTTTCTCTATAATTCGCTCACTTCAATCGCACAGCTTTGCGAAAAAAATCCCTCAAAAGCAAAGAAGGCTACTATTGAATTTTCTGAGTATCTGCGCAGGAATATGAATTCACTCAAGGAACAGGCTCCCGTACCGTTTGAAAGTGAGCTAAAGCACCTTGAAACCTATCTGTCACTTGAAAAAATGCGCTTTGGCGATGAGCTTAACATTGAATATGACATAGAAGCAACAGATTTTCTTATCCCATCCCTCACAGTACAGCCTCTTGTTGAAAATGCCGTAAAGCACGGTGTAGGTATGAAAGAGGACGGCGGAACGGTCACTATTGCTACAAAGGAATTTGATGACCGATATGAGGTCATTGTTTCAGATGACGGCGTGGGATTTGACACAGCGAAAAAACCGAATGACGGACGAACTCATATTGGAATGGAAAATGTGAGAAACAGACTTAAAACAATGTGCAATGCCGTGCTTAATATTGAAAGTACGGTTGGCAAAGGCACGGTTGCAACAATAACAATCCCAAAGGAGGAAATTTAATATGAGAATTTTAGCGGCTGATGATGAAACTCTGGCTCGTGAAATGCTGACTGACGCTATAAGGCAAGCTTTGCCCGATGCCGAAATATTTGATTTTGCAAAACCGTCCCGGCTTCTTGAATTTGCGTCGGAAAATCCACCCTGCGAAATCGCATTTCTTGATATACATATGCGTGGAATGAACGGTGTAGAGCTTGCAAAAAAGCTAAAGGACATCAATCCAAAGCTGAATATCATTTTTGTAACAGGCTTTGACCAATATACGGGCGACGCAATGAAGCTTCACGCAAGCGGATATATAATGAAGCCCGTAACAAAGGAAAAGGTTGAGGCGGAGCTTGCTGAGCTTCGTCACCCGATTGAACCAAAAAGCGATGTACTTCTTCGTGTTCAGTGCTTTGGAAATTTTGATGTATTTACACCCGACGGAGCTCCTGTTCATTTTGAAAGAAGCCGTTCAAAAGAGGTTTTTGCCTATCTTGTTCACCGACACGGAAGCTCCTGCACAATCAAAGAAATTGCGGCGGCTCTGTTTGAAGATGAACCTTATGACCTAAAGCAACAGGCATATATTCAGAAAATTATTTCGGCAATGATGAAAAGCCTGAAAAAATGCGGTGCGGCTGACGCAGTGTTTAAAAAATACAACAGCCTTTCTGTAAATGTAAGCAAGCTTGACTGCGATTACTATCGCTTTAAGGAGCTTGACTCAGGTGCCGTTAATTCCTACAACAGCGAATATATGGCGCAGTATTATTGGGCAGACTTTATGTTTGATGACTACGATTATGATGAGGATTACTAAGTAAACACTGATTAATCGGTTACTTAGGGAAGCACTGATTAAATCGTTTGTGCATATTGCGCCGTCAGATTTTTCGTCAGATTGTCTGAAATTTTGTGCGCAGGCTGACGCCTGTGTGCAAAATTTTGGGCAATATGGCGGAAAATATGCAAGCAAGATGTGCAAACAGCATTTATGCGTAATTTAATCAGTGGTTCCTTAGGCATTACTCCACAGAACAAAATTTCATACAGATATATTAATGGGTTGTTGCAAATGAGTAAAATTTACAACAGCCCATTTCCTTAACATTATAAATCTTTATTAAGAAAATAATATCTTATTTTGTATTGTAAAATATCAATTACACTGTCAGTAATGCCGTGCCGACAATAATCAGCAATGTCAGAACAGCAAGAACAATGATTTTTTTCTTCTGACTTACAATCAAGCCTATAAATTCTCTGATAAATGCATTAGGCCAGAAATACCACTTGGTTTTACTGCCCATTCCCTCAGCGTTGAGTCCTGCTTGAGCTGAAAAAATACCGCTTCTGAAAACATGGTAGTTAGTAGTTGAAAATACAACTTTTGCATCACTGTCAGCAATCAGTTCTTTTGAAAACTTCATATTTTCAAAAGTGTTTGTTGACTTGGTTTCAGGCATTATCTGCTCCTTGGGAATTCCCTGCTCCAGAAGATAACGCTGCATTGCCTCGCCTTCAGAGATTATCTCATCACTGCCCTGACCTCCCGAGGGAACAAACACGGCTTTTTTGCCTGTTGCCTGTAATTGTGCGTTGTAGAACTCTATCGCCTTATCAACTCTTCCTTTTAAAAGAGGCAGTAATGTTCCGTCTTTTCTTATTCCGCAGCCAAGGATAATTATATAATCCTTATCATACTCCGGCTTATGCTTTGCAGCCTTTAAGGCACATATTTTTGTTCCAAGCAAAAGTACCTCCGAAAAAACATAGAGGGCGCATATCATCGAGTAAACGATATGAGTATTCCTGTCTATAATAATGAATCTGAACGGAACAATAATGCAAACAAATACTCCTAAAGTCATAACAGCGCTGATAATTATTCCTAAAGCATTTGCAATACGAAAACCCTCGTGGCGAATCAGCGAAATATTGCTGACTGTCATTGATAATGAATAAAGCAAAACAAACGGAGTTGAAAAAAGAATTGTAAGGAGCATAATTATTGTGGTCAGGTATTGGATACTTGACACCTGATATTCACGGTAGTGGATAAGCAGGAATACAGACAAAGCAATAAATAGGATTGCCAATCCGACAAAAACTATCATCAGCGAACAGTCAAAAACGGTGCTGTAAGAGCATAAATTCTCTTTAAGACTTTTTCTGAAACGGATAATCATATATACAGCCATTATGCCGAAAAACAGCGCTCCTGCAATGTAAAATACAGGATAACCCGATATATCCTGCAAAAGGTTGTCATGATAATTGCCGTTAGTCAGTATGTTGAATGCGTTTACCCTTAAATCAACAAACTGCGAGAAATACGACTGCGGATCACTTTCTTTAAAAGCAAAGATTTCTGCTTCTGTTTTTCCCTGCTTCAGCGAATTAAAGGTCAGCTTTATAAATCCGTTATCATAAACAGGCTCGCTGTGACTGACAATGCCGTCCTGAGAATATGTAACCTTTATATCAGACAAATCGCTTATATAATTTTCAGGGATGTAAACCGAGTAGCTCCCACAGAATGTGATCATATACAGAAATACACCTAAAGTCAAAATAATTATTAAAACAGCTGCAAAAAAAGACCTCTTTTTTAACATACACTCACTCCTTGTGTTTTCAATAAACAAGTACAACATAAAAGTATTATTTACTACACCGTAACTATCGGTAATTCAATCACGCTTTACGGTTTTTGGGGTTTTCAATTTTATCATTCCTTTCAAAAAATATATAAATATAATCTAAAAAATCGAATTTCAGACACTTATAGATATATCTGTATTAATCATAACATATCGGGCGTGACAAATGCGTGACACTTTCGGGCGTTTTTCAATAAAAAGTTATATTTATTAAAAAATTTTCATTTCTTATCGTGGTTCGTTTGTAAAATACTGCACTAAAAATACGGTCAGACTTTTACGCCTGACCGCTTAATATTGGCATAATATTCTGTTTTGGTTTATGAATTTACGCTTACAATGCTATCTACGATTGCTATAATTTCATTTGCTTCAAGGGGTTCGTCACAGGTGATTGAGTATGTTCCGTCGTCGCCCGTAAAGTATGCCGAAATGAATTTGCCGTCCTTGAGTCTGACATTCACATCTACTCCGTCAGTTGAATGGAGCTGCATTTCTTTGCCGTCATACACACCGCTGATGTCCTCTTCTCCTGCGCTCTTGCGGATTGTGATATTGCTTGTTTCGTTAAGCGGATACTGAACCTCAACAAAGCTGTTCTTTACTGCATAAATTGTGCACTGTGAATATTCGGGAAGCTTGATGTTTACCTGTGCAATTTTTGCCGCCTCTTCAAGAGTGTTACATTCAATAAACGGATTTGGCATTCCTGTGCTTTCACCTGTCGGATAATCTTCCTTTGCCTTTGTTCCCTCGTCAATAAACTGCTGAAGCATTGCCTTTACCTCGCTGAGCTTAAGCGGTGTATTGCAGCTGATTGAGATTGTGCCGTCCTCGCCTGTGAAGTATGCCGCATAGATTTTGCCGTTCTCCGTTTTAAGCGTTACCTCGCAGTCGCCGATGTTGATTTTCTTAAGCTGATAATCTCCGAATAAGCCTGTGTTGTCACCCTCGGCTGCGCTCTTGCGGATTGCGATTGTATGAATTTCATCCTTTGCAATCTGAATTTCAATCATTCCCTTGTAGGCAAGAATTGTGCTTTGTGAATACTCGGGAACTGCAAACTTGATACCTGAAATCCTCTGTGCCTCTTCAATCGTCTTGCACTCTGTAAACGGGGTCGGCATTCCGTCGATGTAGTCGATGTGTTCCGAAGCTGATGTCTTAGCTGTATCGGGCGTTGAGGCCTTTGGATTTGCGAGCGCCGAGCAGGTGAAACATACTGTTGCTGCGATTGAAGCTGTAACTACTGCTGTTGTGATGATTGCGATTACTCTGTTTTTTGTGTTCTTTGTGTTTTTCATTTTTGATTACTCCTTTAAATTTAAAATATTTTGTTTTGCCGTTTGGCTTTGTGAAACTTGTTTTCTTACTTCACTGTCTGTAATATATCATACCGACTGTGACAACATACTGACAAATTTCAAGGTTTTTATTTTTTATTTTACTCGTCTTGGGTTTGTTCCCTTGACTGTGACTAAAGTATATCAAACAGAGTATGACAACTGTCTCTTATACACATCTCCGAGCCCA
>DXYG01000036.1 GCA_019415925.1 Clostridiales bacterium | reverse complement strand
TCGCTATTGTGGTTATTAATTATGCTTTTTTGAAAAAGTTTGAAATAAAAAAAGGCATTTTATTTGATATTTTGATTGATTTTATATATGTAAGTACTGCACTTATATTGATGCAGTTTACACACTCAGCAACTGTAATATGTTTAGCGGGATATATCTGTTTCTACGTTGCTGTTTTTTTAGAAAAAAAACATATAAATAAAGTTATGCAAACAGTAATTGCAATTTTATTAGTGCTTTTTGGTTCATGGTTTAGGTTTAATTCTTTCGAAGTAGTAACAGTTGTTGTTGGCTTATCAATATGTTGTACGTTTTTGATAGAAGCATGGAGAGAAAAAAATAATAAGATTTCGATTAAAATTGCAATTGTTAATTCTTTTAAAAAGTATTATAAACCGGTAGTTTTAGTTTTATTAACAGCATTTGTTACATTCGGAATTAATTTTTGTTCTGAAGCGTTAAAGAGTACAGACCCGGAATATGTAAATTTTAAACAATATAATGCTGTAAGATCAGCGACTGTTGACTACGGAAGAGCAGGTTATGAAGGAAATGAGAAATTTTACAACAGCATAGGCATTTACTCACAAAATGATATAGATTGTGTTGGAAATTGGTATGGCGATTATGATTTCTTTAATGTAGACAGATTAACTGCAATAAGTAACTATTCCGCTAAACCCGAATTCGGAATGAGATTTAGCTTGAGCTATATATATTCGCTTTTGAGGGAAAAGGTTTCATCTGTTACAGGTATTAATCCTGAATTAATTTTGTTATTTGCAGCCGTATTAGTAATAATAGCTTTAGCAGTACTTTATAAATTCAGGAATAAAGTAAAATACTTATTTCCTGTTTTGTTGACTCTGTTTTGGATAATGTTTTTTGGAGTATTTAAGATAACGGAATCAAGCATATTGATGATTCCGATATGTGCTTTATCGGTAATAAGTTCATTTTTGTGTAATAGATATAGATTTTTTATGAATATTGCAATGGGTGCTTGTGCAATTTCCTTGTTTACATATTTAAATTTCACAAGAATAAGTTTTAGGGCTACATATACTTTTTTAGTATCCATATTTATTGTTTTATTGCTTTCCGTGAATAAAAATAATTTAAGAAAGGTATTTCAAAATAAAAGTTTTAAATTAAGAAAAGTATTAATTCCTGTAATTTGTTCCGCTTTGACAATATCATTTGTTTTTACAGAATTACTTATTTGGAATAATATTATATATAAATTGCCTGCAGAAGATAGAACCGATTGTGAACTAAATGAATATGTTAAAGCAAACAGCGATGAATTCTTTGTATTTGATTTGAGTTTATTGCGAGTTTTTGGAGAAAACTATGTTAATCCCTTAAAAGAAGCGTATACTCCTGAAAACACTGTAGAGTTAGTAGGCTGGAATGTAGGATCACCGTATTATCTGGAGAAATTAAACGAACACAATATTCAACATATGTTTATGGATATGATAGATAATGAAGATGCGTCGTTTGTTTTTACAACAAGCTCTGTTGGCAATGAATTAAATGCTAAAGAATTAATTGAAACATATTATAATGAACATTACGCTGAACGAAATGAAAGCATAATTTTAAAAGCAGAAAAAGAATTTGATGGGTATGCGATTTATGATGTGATAACAGTGAACCAGTAAGTCATCTTTACTTTCATATTATGAGTGAACAAAAAAGAGATTATTACGCTGTGGAAGAAGTAATTCATAGAATAATAGGGATAAATACCTTCAAAAGAAAAATATTCTAAGGGTGTTTTTGAAGAACTTTTGTTTTGATATTTAATAAGATAGGGTGTATAGCATAAGACAAATTAAAAAACACTCAAATATTTATCTTGATGATTTTGAAGACAATGATGTTTTTTATGTTGCATACAATCAAAATATTTGATGTCTTAATTAATTCAAGTAAAAAACTTGGATTCATCTGTTTTTGTAAAACTAATTTTAAAGGAGCAAAGGTATGAGCAATATCCCTTTTAACATTCCCCCGTATATCGGAACAGAGGATAATTATATAAAGCAGGCAATTATGAGCCGTAAAATTTGCGGTGACGGTGAGTTTACTAAAAAGTGTAACGCTAAGCTTGAAGAAATTACAAAATCAAAAAAAGCTCTTATAACAACTTCCGGAACATCGGCACTTGAAATGGCAGCTTTGCTTGCTGACATTCAGCCCGGTGATGAGGTGATAATGCCGTCTTATACATTTGTTTCGACTGCAAATGCGTTTGTATTAAGGGGCGCAAAGATTGTTTTCGTTGATATTCGTCCCGATACAATGAATATTGATGAAAAGCTGATTGAAGCTGCTGTTACGGAAAAGACCAAAGCAATAGCGCCCGTTCACTACGGTGGTGTTTCGTGTGAAATGGATACAATCTGTGATATTGCAAAACGCCATAATCTTGTGGTGATTGAAGATGCGGCTCAGGGGGTAATGAGCTTTTACAAGGGACAAGCTCTCGGTTCAATCGGTGATTTCGGATGTTACAGCTTTCACGAAACGAAGAATTACAGTATGGGTGAAGGCGGAGCAGTTCTGATTAACCATAGTGAAGATGTTGAGCGTGCTGAAATTATCAGAGAAAAAGGTACAAACCGCTCAAAATTTTTCAGAGGTCAGGTTGATAAGTATACGTGGGTCGATGTTGGTTCGTCATACCTCCAGAGTGAACTCAACTGTGCTTACCTGTATGCACAAATTGAGAATCCCGATATTATCAACAACGACAGACTAAAGTCTTGGAATACATATTATGAAATGCTTAAGCCGCTTGCGGACAAAGGCTGTATAGAACTTCCCTTTATTCCCGAGGGGTGCACACATAATGCACATATGTTTTACATAAAAACAAAAGACTTAGCAGAGAGAACAAGGCTGATTGCATACTTAAAACAAAACGGAATCGGTGCGGTATTCCACTATATTCCGCTTCACAGTTCACCTGCAGGTAAGCAGTTCGGTACTTTCTTTGGTGAGGATAAATATACCACAAAGGAAAGTGAAAGACTTTTAAGACTGCCGATGTATTATGGATTGAAAGAAGAAGATATTAAATACATTACAAAAACCACGTATAATTATTATGATTAAGCAGTTGAATAATTGCACTGCAATGTTTTACTATGACTAAAGGAGAGAATTAAGTAATGAGCGCTAAAAGGGTTATGATTTTAGGAGCTGGTGAAGGGCAATTACCATTTATAAATATTTGTAAGCAGAGAGGGTATTATGTAATTGTTGTAAGTATTTCTGGCGCATATCCCGGATTTAAATTAGCAGATAAATCATATTATGTTGATACTCGAGACAAGGAGAGAATATTACAAATAGCGACAGAGGAAAATATTGATGCAATACTAACTGACCAGACTGATGTTTCTGTTCCTACAGTGGCTTATGTATCAGAAAAAATGGGATTAAGGGGAATAGGTTATGATACTGCTTTAAAATTTACTAATAAATATTTGATGCGAAAAGCTGCAAAAGAAGCAGGTATATCGGTTCCTAAATTTGAATTGGTAAATTCTTTGCAACAGGCTATAGATGTTTCTAAAGAAATTGGATTCCCTTTAATGATTAAACCTGTTGACAGTAGCGGAAGCAGGGGAGTAGTAAAAATTAATTCAGAAAAGGAATTAAAACAAAAATACCGTATTTCCGAAAATTATTCAACAGATAATTCTGTATTATTGGAGCAGTTTATTGATGGACGTGAATATTTAGTAGATGGTTTTGCTATGGGCGGTAAATACATAAATCTTGATTTAGGTATAAAAGAATACTTTGATGTACCAAATATTTTCGTATCTAAAATGTGCATGTTTTCTTCATCTGTACGGATAAAAGATTCTGTAGGGTGTAAGGTACTTTGCGCAAACAAAAAATTAGTTGAAGGTATGAAACTAGATTTTGGTATAACTCATGCGGAATATCTTTACAATGAAAAAGAAGATAAAGTATATTTAGTAGAGATTGCAGCAAGAGGTGGAGGTGTTTTTCTTTCTTCTGATATAACTCCTTCTGCAACAGGTGTAAATACGAATAATGTATTAATTGATTATGTTGTTGAAGGCAAAACAATAGATGTTGATAGTTTGAGATTAAGTAGCAAAGTTTCTGCATGGGTATGTTTTGCATTCCCAAAGGGAAATATAAAGTATATATCAGGTGTCAGGGAAACGCTTGATATAAATGGTGTTAGTAAACTAATGTTAGACAATATTTATTTGGGTAAAAGTGTTAGTGAATTATGTGATGATAGTGGAAAATATGGTCCTATATTGGTAAGTGCTGACAGTGAAGAAGAGTGTTATGAAATTATTAATAAAGTGAAAAAGACTTTAGACATAAAAGTGGTTAATGGTAACAACACATATGATATGATTTGGTAGGTAAATTATGAGCAATATTGTTTACGGTGGTAAAAATGTATATGGCTATGATATTGGAGTATTGATGTTGGATTCACATTTTCCAAGAATTGTTGGGGATGTCGGGAATGTAAAGACTTGGAAATTTCCAGTATTGTATAGGACAGTGCATGAAAAAACTCCAGATAAAGTGGTACTTCATTTGTCTAAAGAAGATATTGAGCCGTTTATTATTGCAGCAAAAGAACTAGAGCAGCAAGGTGTTGCCGCAATTACAACTTCATGTGGTTTTTTATCTTTATTTCAAAAAGAAATAACTAAAGAAATAAATGTACCGGTATTTACTTCTTCTTTAATAATGTTACCTATGATAAGCAGAATGATTGGCAACGATAGAAAAGTTTTAGTTCTCACAGCAAATAGCAAAACACTAACTAATAATCATTTAAATGCGGTTTGTGGAAATTTAGAAGAATGTAACTTTGATATTGTTGGAACTCAAGATAAAAAAACATTTACTAATTTCACGGTGGAAAATTGGGATTATGTGGATGTAGAGCAATGCGAAAAAGATATTATTGATGTAATAGAGGAGAGTATATCAAAAGATAAAACTTATGGTGCAATACTATTGGAATGTACTAATATGCCTCCATATAGTAATGCAATAAGAAAAAAGTTCAATCTTCCAGTATTTGATTTCATTTCATTAACTAATTTTGTTCATTATTCTATTTTTGGTAACTAGAGGAGGCGATTTTACAATGAATATTGGATTATGTGGTTTAGGAAAGGCAGGGAAGCAATTTATTGATTTTATCAATAATAGGGATGATTATAACTTAGTATCAGTTTTATGCAGAAGTACAAGTTTGACAGTTGGTAAAACGGTAACTGAGGTAACAAAGATTAAAACCAAAAGTGAAATTATTGTTGAAAAAATTGATGATTTTAGTAACGTTGATAAAGTTGATATTATGATAGACTTTTCAGGCAAAGATACATCGTTAGAATTGGTGAATTTGTGTTGTAAATATGGTATAGATTTGGTTATTTGCCCAACCAATTTCACAAATGAGGATATTCAAAAGATTGCTAATAAAGCGTTATTGAATAAAATTGGTATAGTTTATGCTCCAACATTAACTTTAGGGGTTAATGCTATCATTACATTTGTTAAAATTTTTTCTTCATTATTTCCGGATTTTTCTTTTGAAATTATAGAAAAACACAGTAAATTCAAACCGATACCGACAAAGACATCTGAAATAATTTCAGAATCTATATCGAGAGAATCTGTTCCTATTCATTCTATCCGTTTAGATGGATACGTTGGTGTTCATGAAGTTATTGCTACTAATGGTAATGAAAGGATAACTTTTACCCATGAATCTTTTTCAAGAAATGCATTTGCAAATGGTGCTTTACTTGCGGCTGAATATATACATGGCAAAGTAGGATTATTTGATATTAAGGATATGTATGCAGAAATGTTGAGAAAGTAGGTGCTTTTATATTGAGAGAACTGATTAGCTTTTGCATACCTTGCTATAAAAGTTCACACACAATAATTCCAGTTATTGAAGAAATCAATAAAATTATGGAAGAAAGAGAATACGATTATGAAATTATTACTGTTGTAGATGGATCTCCAGACGATGTGTTTGATATATTAAAAAAATATGCTAATGAACATAAGTTTCTAAAAGTAATAAACTTTTCAAAGAACTTTAGTCAAGCCAATGCTCGCATGGCAACATTACGATATGCAAAAGGTGACTATATGGTTTGCTTGGATGATGATGGTCAATGTCCAATGGCAAATCTTTGGGAATTAATTGAACCACTATTTAATGGCAAAGATGTTTCTATTGCAACTTATCCGAAGAAAAAGCAAAGCTTGTTTAAAAATTTTGGAAGTGCAGTCAATAGACTAATGATTCACACATTAATGGATGTACCAAAAGAATTTAGTATGTCAAATTTTTTTGCAATGAAAAGATTTGTTGCAGAGCAAATATTAAAGTATTCAAATCCGTATCCTTATATTACCGGTTTAATTGTCCAATCGACCAATAACATATCATATGTTGTCATGGATGAGCGTGAGAGATTTGAAGGTACTACTGGTTACACTTTTACAAAATTATTGTCATTATGGCTTAACGGTTTTACGGCTTTTTCAGTAAAACCGTTGAGAATATCTTCGTTAGTTGGAGTTATTTGTGCCCTTTGCGGATTTGTTTTTGGTATAGTTACAATTATCAGAAAACTGTGTGTGCCTAATATCAGTGCCGGTTGGAGTTCGACTGTTTCAATTTTACTCTTTATTGGCGGACTTATTATGTTAATGCTTGGTATGATAGGAGAATATATTGGCAGGATTTACATAAGCATAAACAATTCACCTCAATATGTAATTAAGGAAACGATTAATATAGATGAAGATGATGAATATGAAAAAAGTCAATGAGCAGAATAATAAAATATATTTTGTTGTTTTACACATTCTTCTTGCTATTTATTCTCTGGGAGGAATTTGTTCAAAATTTGCGGCACAACATGAGTTTTTATCCTTTTGGTTTATTGTCTTTTATGGTCTTGTAATTTTAAATCTGGGTGTTTATGCGATTGTATGGCAGCAGATTATCAAGCATTTGCCGTTAAATACAGCCTATGCTAACAAAGCCGTGACTATTGTCTGGGGAATTTTGTGGGGATTTATTTTCTTTCAGGAGCAAATTAAGTGGAATATGCTGATTGGTGCTGTTATTGTAATTGTTGGTGTGGTTTTGGTGGTGAGAGCTGATGGATGAAAAAATACTTTTTTCACTTATTTTTATTTTTGGTGTATTCATTTCGTCTGTTTCGCAAATTTTGTTGAAAAAAAGTGCTCAAGTAGAATATGGCAGCAAAATAAAAGAGTATTTAAATCCAAGAGTTATATTTGCGTATATAATATTTTTCGGTGCTACTTTGTGTTCAGTTCTTGCATATACTAAAATCCCCCTGTCTTTTGGTCCCATACTTGAATCAGCCGGATATATATTTGTTGCAATATTAAGCAGGCTGTTTTTAAAAGAGAGAATAACAAAGAAAAAACTTATAGGACTTTCTATAATAATTATCGGCATAATTATTTACTCATTATGATTTTAGTTAATTTGACACAATAATATATATGTTGTATAATATACCTAAATATAACTTTTATTTATTTGTTTTTTGTAAATTATTCTAAGCGAATTTAGGGGTAATGGGGCTTATGAAGAGGATTAATTTTCGCAAGCTGGTTCTTGCGTTGGCTGACGTCTTTATTATTGTAATCAGCGGCTTGATTGTAAATTTCATACTGTCCTTCTTTGATTTTATCGGTGCAGAGGCAAGTAAAGGCTTACTTTACTACATCATAGTTGATTTGGCTATGTGCGTCGTTTTGATGTTCATGATGGGCGGATATTCAAGGCTATGGCGTTATTTTAATGTTAAAGACTATCTTGTGTGCGCATTAGCGATGGCGTTCGGATTTACTCTGGGATATGTTGTTTCTATGTTCTTAAAGGTTCCGCAGAGACTTATATTCGTTTTATGCTACTTCCTTGTTGCGACAATAGGTGTGCTTGCGTTCAGGCTTATATTTAAACGCACTTTCCTTGATTTGACCGAGGCAGGTCGTGCCGATGCGTACGAGCGTACGCTTATTGTAGGTGCGGGAAATGCAGGCAGAATGATTCTGACTGAAATTGAAAACGCACGCTATGATGAAAACAGCCCTGTACGCAACATTCTTCCCGTCTGCTTTGCTGACGATGACGTAACAAAATTGAGAAGTAAAATCAACGGCGTTGAGGTTGTTGGCACTACCCCCGAAATTCCGAAGATTTGTGAAGATTATCATATTGACAACATCATTGTTGCGCTCCCGTCCTGCGAAGAGGAGGACAAGCGCAGAATCCTTGATTATTGCTCGGCAACCGAATGCAAAATCAAGGTTGTTCCCTATTTAAGCGAATTGCTTTTTGACGATAAGCACACTCAGCTTATCTCACAGGCAAAGGAAATCAAAATTGAAGATTTGCTCGGCAGAAAGCCGATTGAGTTCAACAAAGAGGAAATCCGCAGCTTTATTACAGGCAAGGTCTGCCTTGTAACAGGCGGCGGCGGTTCTATCGGCAGTGAG
This sequence comes from Clostridiales bacterium, assembly GCA_019415925.1. GTDB lineage: Bacteria > Bacillota > Clostridia > Oscillospirales > Acutalibacteraceae > Ruminococcoides. Next base: position 15,592 of record DXYG01000036.1, on the reverse strand, counting down.
CTTGTAAGGCAGATTGCGAAGTATTCGCCCAAGCAGATTATTATTGTAGATATTTACGAAAATAACGCATATGATATACAGCAGGAGCTGGTGCTTGAATACGGCTCGTCGCTCAATCTTGTAACGCTGATTTCTTCTGTGCGTGATTACGATAAAATGGACGTGATTTTCAGAAAATACCGTCCTCAGCTTGTTTTCCACGCAGCGGCTCATAAGCACGTTCCGCTTATGGAAACAGTGCCCGAGGAGGCTGTAAAGAACAATATCTTCGGCACATTCAACGTTGCAACGCTTGCCGAGTTTTACGGCGTTGACAAGTTTGTTATGATTTCAACCGACAAGGCTGTTAATCCGACAAACGTAATGGGTGCGACAAAACGTGCCTGCGAGATGATTATTCAGTATAAGGCGCAGACGAGTACGCATACTGAATTTGTTACAACACGCTTCGGTAATGTGCTCGGCTCGAACGGTTCGGTAATTCCGCTTTTCCGCAGACAGATTGAAAGCGGCTCGCCCGTAACCGTAACTCACCCCGATATTATCAGATATTTTATGACAATTCCCGAGGCTGTTTCGCTTGTTCTTGAAGCAGGTGCAATGGCTAAGGGCGGCGAAATATTTGTACTTGATATGGGTGCGCCGGTTAAGATTACAACGCTTGCGGAGAATCTTATACGTATGTACGGAAAGGTTCCCTATAAGGATGTTGAAATTGTGTTTACGGGACTTCGCCCCGGTGAAAAGCTGTTTGAGGAGCTTCTTATGGACGAAGAAGGTCTTGAATCAACTGCAAATAAGAAAATATTTATAGGCAACCAGATTGACATTGACGCAGAGGATATGCTTGCAAAGCTGCATAACCTCAGAAAAGCGGCTGATGACAACGACAGTGAAAAGACTGTTAAGCTGTTGAGCGAGATGGTGCCGACATTCAATCATCAGGTTAACTGATTAAAAAGGATAAGTATCTTTTGAAAGGGAGACAAAGGTATGTGTGGTATTGTTGGATACGTAGGTCACAGAGATTGCAGTGATGTGCTTGTAAGCGCATTGACTAAGCTTGAATACAGAGGTTATGACTCGGCAGGTATCGCTGTTTTTGAAAACGGCGAAATCAAAACGGTAAAGACAAAGGGCAAGCTTAAGGATTTAGAGGATAAGCTTGCGGCTGTCGGCAAGCCGAACGGTAACGTTGGTATAGGTCACACAAGATGGGCAACTCACGGCGAGCCGTCGGACGTCAATTCACATCCGCACAGCGGCGCCAGAGTTACAATCGTTCACAATGGAATTATAGAAAATTACATAGAGTTGAAAGAGTTTTTAGTTTCAAAGGGCAGAGAATTTCTGAGCGACACCGACACCGAGGTTGTAGCACAGCTGCTTGACTACAAATATAACGGAAATCCGCTTGAAACTATTGACGCTGTTATGGCGGAGCTTAAGGGTTCGTTTGCGCTCGGTATTATGTTCAAGGACTTTCCGGACAGAATTTTTGCAGTCCGCAGAGAAAGTCCGCTTATCGTGGGCGTTGCAGAGGGCGAGTGCTTTATCGCATCCGACGTTCCTGCAATTTTGCAGTACACAAGGGATTATTATCTGCTTGACCACGATGAAATTGCAACCTTGTCAGGCGAGGGAGTGACCTTTGTTGACGAGCACCTTGACCCGATTGAAAAGGAATTAAAGACGGCTGACTGGGATATGGAGGCTGCCGAAAAGGGTGGTTATCCTCACTTTATGATTAAGGAAATCAACGAACAGCCGCTTGCAATAAGAACAACAATTATGCCCAGAATCAAGGACGGCTTGCCTTGCCTTGAGGAGTGCGGCATTACACTTGAAAAGCTCAGGGAGTTTACTAACATTACGATTGTAGCCTGCGGTACTGCTATGCACGCAGGTATGGTCGGAAAATACGTTATTGAGGACCTTGCAAGAGTTCCGGTAAACGTAGATATTGCTTCCGAGTTCCGCTACAGAAATCCGATTGTAGGCAAGGGCGACCTTGTTATTATCATTTCGCAGTCGGGCGAAACTGCCGACAGCCTTGCCGCAATGCGCCTTGCAAAGCAGAAGGGTGCTACTACGCTTGCAATTGTAAACGCTAAGGGCAGTTCGATTGCACGTGAGGCAGATATGCTTATCTACACGCTTGCAGGTCCCGAAATAGCCGTTGCATCAACAAAGGCTTATATCACTCAGCTTTCGGTTGTTTATCTCTTTGCATTTGAGCTTGCGCTTGCAAAGGAAACCGTAAGCGTTGCAGAGTGCAAAAGACTTGTATCTTCACTTATGAAAATGCCCGATGCAGTTCAGTATGTTATCGACAACTGCGAGGATAAATGTAAATATATCGCAACAAAGCTTGTTACGGCTGACAGCCTGCTTTATATCGGCAGAGGTCTTGACTATGCGCTTTCAATGGAGGGCTCGCTGAAGCTCAAAGAGGTTTCATACATTCACTCCGAAAGCTATGCGGCAGGCGAGCTTAAGCACGGCACAATTTCGCTTATTGACGAGGAAATGCCCGTTATTTCGGTTGCTACACAGACCGACGTGATTCCCAAGACTATCAGCAATATTGTTGAGGTCAAGTCAAGAGGCGCAAAGATTATTCTTGTCTGCACAGACGCCTGCGCAAGAGAGCTTAAGGACGGCGTGGCTGATTATGTTGTTGAAATTCCCCATTCCGAGGAGCTTTTAATGCCGATTACGGCCGTAGTTCCGCTTCAGATGCTTGCATATTACACCTCAATCAACAGAGGAAACGACCCCGATAAGCCAAGAAACCTCGCAAAATCCGTTACGGTGGAATAAGGAGAGTGTTATATTGTGAGCAGGTTTATAGTAAAAACAGTTGATATTGTATTTTATATACTGATTGGAATTATTTTGGCAGCAAGTATGTCCTCTTTATGTGGATTGGTATCAGATGGTTTATTAGGCTATGTGTTATTTATTGCATTACTATTGTTTGTGTTTGCTGTTTGGTATTTTGGATCAGATGTTTTAAATTTTGCGCATAAAAAAATCTATATGCCAATAAGTAAAGTCTCTTTGTTTAAGATGGTATTTTGTATTTTTTTGGTTTCTCTTGTTACTAAAGTGTTTTTTGTCTTTCTTTTTGATAATGATGCCGCAAACACAATAGATATGAGTTTATATGCCTCTTTCGCACAACAATTATCAGATAGTGGCGAAATTACTGAAAATTTAGTGCCTGCATGGAATTATCAATATCAAGTAATTTATGGACTTTTTTTGTCTCCGATAGTTTCCGTTTTTGGTAAGGATACAAAAGCACTCACTGTCTTTCTGTCGTTGTTATTATCAATAGCAAGTGTTTTCTTGTTTGATATTATAAGAAAATATGTTGGTAGCACTATAGCGTTTATTGGTATTTTGTTGTATAACTTGCTTCCGGTTGGGCTGTTCCAATCACAGTTACTTATACATGAAACACCATTATTATTTTTTCATATAATATCACTTTGGCTATTTCTTAAGTATTATGATAAGAAATATAATCTGGCGTTGAGAATACTGTGTTTATTTTTGTCAGCACTAATAATTAGTTTTGCGAATAAAATTAATCAAGGAGGAACAATTGTAATAATTTCCTTCTGTATTTTTTGCATAGCAAAAACATTTATTGATAAAATTACCATTAAGAAGATTATTTCTGTTTTATTTCAGATTCTGTGTTTTGGTTTGTGCTTTGTAGTAATGTCGAATGCTTGTAGTGCTTTTGTAAAAAATGTTGTCAGCGAGAGTAGCAAAGCGACTAAGAAAATAGAATATAGATTGCCTATGGGCTGGGCTGTATATTTGGGTTTTAATTATGAAAAAAGCGGACATTGGAATGAATCAGATTCAAATACATATGAAATGTATTCGGAATTTGATAATAAAGATGATGCAATAGAATATCAAAAGGGTTTGATAGAGGAACGTCTACAAAAATATATTGATGAACCGGGCATTATCCCGTTACATATATTCAATAAGTTTAAGGGCTTATGGGGCATTCCGTTTCTGCCATTTGCTTACGATGATGGTAATGAGATAAATAAATTTGTTTTAGAAGGCGCAGGAGGTATTATATACAAATGCCTACTGCTTATAAGTTCATTAAGTTTTATTATTGTATGTTCAATGATACTTTTCTCTCATCGCAGACTGAAGAATATTAATCTAAAAGAAAAGTGTACTCCGGAGATGCATTTTAAAATGGTCATAATCGGCTTAACATTAGCACTTATTTTATTCGAAGTGATGCCTAAATATGTTAGTCATCTTCAAATTATAGTATTTGCAGTATGGATGTTTGGATTACGTTCTTTTTACAAAAATTCAAAAGCAATTAAATTAAAAATAGGAAGAAAGAAAATTTAAATTATTTTTAAAGATTGGTATTTAAATATGAAAACTTCGGTTTTGGATTGGCTTGATAATACTGCCGAGAGGTATGCCGGCAAGACGGTTTTTACCGACGAGAACAGAAAAATTACTTTTTCTGAGTTTAACAATTACACAAAATCAATCGGTACTTACATTGCCCGACTCGTTTCGGGGAATTTGCCTGTTGTGGTTATGAGTGGTCGTCACGTGCTGACGCCTGCCGCTTTTCTCGGCGTTGTAAGAGCAGGGTGCTTTTATGCGCCGATGGACGCCACGATGCCGCTGTCAAGATTGAACAGCATATTGGGTGTAATTAAGTCAGATTTTATGCTTGTAGACAAAGAACACCTTGAAACGGCAAAAAAACTTGACTTTAGCGGAAAAATAATTATTATAGATGATATAATATCGACAATTCCCGATGAAAACTTGCTGAGCAAGGCTCGCTTGGGACTTACCGAGATTTCACCACTTTATGTGATTTTCACCTCCGGTTCAACGGGCGTGCCAAAGGGCGTTATCACCTCGCACCATTCGCTGATGTGCTACATTGACGCAGTGTGCAAGGTGCTTGATATTAATGAAAGCGACGTTCTGGGAAATCAGTCGCCGCTTGATTACATTGCTGCAGTGAGGGATATTTATCTGCCGCTTAAGACGGGTGCGTCAACTGTGATTATCCCGAAAAATGAATTCTCTATGCCTACCGAGCTGTTTGAAACGCTCAACAAAAACAGGGTGACTGCGCTCTGCTGGAGTGTTGCGGGAATAGAACTGCCTGCAAAGCTCGGCGCATTTGACTGCGTAAAGCCCGAATACCTTAAAAAAGTTTGTTTCTCAGGCTCGGTTATGCCGTGCAAATACCTGAAAATCTGGCAGGAGAATCTGCCCGATGTGCTCTACGTCAATCAGTACGGCCCGACTGAGGCAACGGCTTCGTGTACATACTATGTTGTTGACGAAAAGGTTGAAGATGATACCGTTCTGCCGATAGGCAAGCCGTACGAGAACTACTCAATTATTCTGCTTAACGAGGACGGAACTGAAACCGCCGAGGGTGAAATCGGAGAAATCTGCGTAAAAGGTCCTATTCTTGCGCTCGGATATTACGGAGATTTACAGCGTACAAGCGAGTCGTTTGTTCAGAATCCGCTCAACAAAAATTACCGTGAGCTGATTTACAAGACAGGCGACCTCGGAAGCTTTCGTGATGACGGACTGCTGATGTTCCACGGCAGAAAAGACCGCCAGATTAAGCATATGGGCCACCGCATTGAGCTTGGCGAGATTGAAGAAACCGCTAAGCAGATTGACGGACTTGGCGAGTGCTGTGCGCTTTACAATAAGGAAAAAGAGCACCTCTACCTGTTCTATACGGGTGATGTGCAGTCAAAGGAAATCGTTCTGCATTTCAGAAAGGTTCTGCCTGCGTTTATGGTGCCGAGAAAGCTTGTTGCGCTTGAAGAACTGCCGAAACTGCCGAATGGCAAGCTTGATATGCAGAGTATGAAAGCGATGTTTAAGTAAATTTCTGATTTACTGAAATACAACAGACAAAAAACAGAAATATATACTATTATGATTAAAAGGAGAAATTACAATGGACGAATTAATGGAAATACTTGAGGAATTAAGACCTGACGTGGATTTTGAAAACGAAACTGCTCTTATTGACGACGGCGTGCTCGATTCATTCGACATTGTTGCGCTTGTCGGTGAGCTTAACGAGGCATTTGATATTGAAATCAAGCCTAACAATCTTGTTCCCGAAAACTTCAATTCGGCAAAGGCTATGATGGCTTTGATTGAACAGCTTCAGGACGAATGAGGTTGTTATGGACAAGTCATTATTCAAGGAGCTTGCGCTGAAGCTCGGCACTCCGTCATATGTTTTTGACAGCGATGAGTTTGAAAAGCGTGCTCAGCTTGTTAAAACTGAATTTGGCGCAGACACCGGGCTTTGCTTTTCAATAAAGGCAAACCCGTTTTTGCTTAAATGTCTGCCCGACTGCTTTGATAAAATCGAGGTTTGCAGTCCCGGAGAGCTTACAATCTGCGAAAAGACAAACGCTGATATGGACAAGGTTATTTTTTCGGGCGTGAACAAGACAAAGGCTGACGTTGAGCGTGCAATGGACGACAAGGTCGGCACGTTTACGGCGGAGAGCTATCTCCACTTAAAGCTGATTAACGAAAGTGCGGAAAAAAGAGGAATTAAAGTTCCTGTGCTTGTCAGGCTTACAGGCGGCAGTCAGTTTGGTATGGATGAAAAGGACGTGCTTGACGTTATCGGAAACCGTGATGACTACAGCGGAATCGAGATTGTCGGACTGCACTTCTTTACGGGTACTCAGAAGAGAAAGCCTGCCTCAATTGAAAAAGAGCTTGACTACGTTACAGAGTTTATTGACAGGGTAAAGAGCGAGCTTGACTTTGAGATTGAGCGTGTTGAGTATGGAACGGGACTTGCCGTTGACTATTTCAGCGACAACGCCGACGAAACCGAGAAAGAACGCCTTTGTGCAGTTGCGCCCAAAATCAGGGAGCTTGCAAAAAAGGTTAAGCTTACCGTTGAAATGGGCAGATTTTTTGCCGCACCCTGCGGATATTATTTCACAAAGGTTATGGACGTAAAGACAAACTGCGGAGTAAACTACGCAATTGTTGACGGCGGACTCAATCAGCTTAAATATGACGGACAGTTGCAGGGAATGCAGATTCCGAAAATTGCTCACATCAAGGGCGAGGGCAATGCTTGCTGTGAAAGTGCGGATAAATGGACGCTTTGCGGAAGCCTTTGCACCACGAATGATATTCTTGCGAGAAATGCAGAATTTTCTTCGCTTGAAATCGGAGATATACTCGTGTTTGAGCGCACGGGCGCATATTCGGCAATGGAGGGTATGGCGGTGTTCCTCAGCAGAGAAATGCCCGTTATCTCGCTTTATTCGGAAAAAGACGGATTAAAAATCGTCAGAGAAATGATATATACGGATATTTTTAATACTCCGTGAATTTAATTCGGAATTCGGAATGCGTAATGCGGAATTAATGGTCGGTCGAGTGCCTCGACACGCAATTCGAGTGGAAAAATCGGTTATTTTGGTAAAAACGGTTGCCCGAATTTTAAATTGATATATTGGTGACGTTTTTTGTGAGCGACGAGGGCGTCGCTCGCTACAATTCTGCACATACGTTTCCTCTATATCCGTAGGGGACGGCATCCCTGACGTCCCTATGAATAAATTGTGTAACAATTTATTCATTATGGCGAACACAGTTCGCCGCTGCAATTCTATCATAATTGTTCATTGCTAATTGTAAATTGTAAATTGTTAATTGTTAATTATTTTGTGAGGATGTTATTTTGAATTATACATCATTAAACTTTATACTTTTTGTCGCTTTAACGGTGCTGGTCTACTTTTTGTTTCCTCTTAAAAAGCAGAAGTGGACTGTTCTGCTCGTTGCAAGCTACGTTTTCTATCTTTTTGCAGGATATAAATACGTCGCATTTATCCTTTTTACGACTGTAAGCACCTATCTTTTTGCCTTGTGGATTAACAGGATAGGCGTAAAATCGAAGGAAACGCTTAAGCTGAACAAGCAGACGTGGGACAGGGATAAAAAGAAAAAATTCAAAAATTCAGTCAAGCATAAAAAACGCCTTGTTATGGCACTTGTGCTTGTCGTAAACTTCGGTATACTTGCGTTTCTTAAGTATTACAACTTCTTTGCAGGAAGCCTTAACGACGTTATGGGTATGTTCGGAATCGGCTTTTCTGCGCCTACTTTAAAGCTGTTTCTGCCCTTGGGAATTTCCTTTTATACGTTCCAGACAATGGGTTACATAGTTGACGTTTACCGTGAAAAGGTTGCGCCCGAAAAGAACATTGCAAAGCTTGCGCTTTTCGTGTCGTTCTTTCCGCAGATTATTCAGGGACCTATCAGCTTTTACGACCAGCTTGCTCATCAGCTTTACGAGCCGCATAATTTTGACTTTACACGCTTTAAGTACGGTATGGAGCTTATTTTGTGGGGATTCTTCAAAAAGCTGATAATCGCCGACAGAGCCGTTGTTGCTATCAACACCGTTACGGCTGACTATGCGGCTTACAACGGCACAACGCTCACATTTACAATTCTGCTATATGCGCTCCAGCTTTACGCCGACTTTTCGGGCGGTATCGACATTTCAAGGGGCGTTGCGCAGATTTTCGGAATAGATATGGTGGACAACTTCAAGCGTCCGTATTTTGCAAAGTCAATCAACGACTACTGGCGCAGGTGGCATATCACGCTCGGTGCGTGGCTTAAAAACTACCTTTTCTATCCGCTTGCGATGTCAAATGCTTTCATCAACGCAAGCAAGAAGATGAAGGGCACAAAATTCGGCTCAACAAAGGCAGGCGCACACATTGCAAAGGTGCTCCCGACAAGCATTGCGTCGCTGATTGTGTTCCTCGTTGTCGGAATCTGGCACGGCGCAAACTGGAAGTACGTTGCGTTCGGCATATGGAACGGCGGAATTATTATGATTTCAATTCTGCTCAAGCCCGTATTTGATTGGGTGCTTGCAAAGCTCAGAATTAATGCGCAGTCGTTTGCTTACGGTGTTTTCCAGATGTTCAGAACATTTCTTGTCGTACTCGTCGGCTACGTTTTTGACGTTGCGCCGGACTTTGCACAGGCAATGAATACGTTTAAGCTGGCGTTTGTTGACCAGAGCTTTTCAGTCGGTTGGTCACAGATAAGCGAACTGGGACTTGAAAAATACGAGTATGCAATTATCATTTTCGGTATGATTGTGGTATTTGTCACAAGCGTAATTCAGGAAAGACACAGCAGTACGACAATCCGTGAAATGCTCGACAGAAAGCCGTTTGCATTGAGAGGACTTGTGATTTTTGCAGGTCTGATGCTTGTGCTTGTGTTCGGAATTTACGGTCCGGGATATGACCCTGCCGCATTTGTATATATGCAGTTTTAGGAGCAGATTTAATGAAGAAAAAGTATGTGTCAAGAACAATCAAAATTCTATCGTTTGCATTGGCGGCGTTTTTGATTATGACAGTCACTCAGGTAAGGTGTGACCACAATAAAATAAGGCTTGACGGATTTTATATGGAGGAGAAGAATTCGCTTGACGTTGTTTTGCTCGGTGCAAGCGAGGTCTATACGGCGTTTTCTTCTGCGCTTGCGTATGACGAGTACGGCTTTACAAGCTATCCGTATGCTACCGAAGCCAATTACATAGATTTGTTCGAGTCGCAGATTAAGGAAATACAGAGCACTCAGAACCCGAAGATTATCCTTATCGAGATGAACGGTGCGCTCTATGACAACAAGATGAAGGACAAAGACGTAAAGCTCCGCCGTATGACGGATAGTATGCCGTTTTCTCAGAACAAGATTGATACAATAAATCAGTTCGGAAGCGAGGACGAAAAGCTGAGTTACTATCTTCCGTGGGTAATGTATCACGGAAGCAAAAGTGCAATCGGAAGATTTCCCGACAACATTGCATTGCATTTAAGGGGATATTCGGCACTCAAAGGCGTTTCGGGCAAGTCAAAATCCGTATATAAGGGTAAGGTAATCGACGTTGAGGGCGATACGTCCAAGAAGGACTTGCCTACCGAAACAGAAGAAAAGCTACGCAGCTTTTTGCAGTATTGCAAGGACAACAAGCTCGACAATGTCGTGTTTGCAAAATTTCCACACCGCATTACCAAGAAAAAGTTTTACGAGCGTTTTCAGATGGGCAACACGATGGGCGAGATTATTAAGGAATACGGCTTTGATTATCTCGACTTTGAAAACAACTGCAAGGACGTCGGACTTGATTATAAGGAAGATTTCTACAACGACGACCATATGAATATATACGGTCAGCAGAAATTCACGAAGTATCTCGGAAAAATGCTTGTTGATGAATACGGCATTGAAAAGAGCAAGCTGTCAGAGGATAACAAAGCTCGCTGGGACTCAAGCTCAGAGTATATTCAGCTGTATTATGAATATTTTGAGAAATGTCATAAGGAAGGCAAGGATACTCAGTTGTATGAAACCTGCGGACTTATGTGGGAGCTTGACAGTCTTAAAAAACAGAAAAGCGCATAAGCATAGCAGACTGCAAAAGAAAAAATGCAGTCTGCTTTTTGTTAAGCCTTTTAGCGAATATTGTTGAAAAATAGTTGACTTCAGAATATAATTAGTATATAATACAATGATTTAGACTTGAGTCTAAATGGGTGGTTTGGGTACGAAAGGAGAAAGCGTATGTATCACTATTTAGACGACAAAAAATTTTTACACAGAGTTAGGGCGTTATCGGGCGAGATAATGCAGGAATTTTGCCATATTCTAAAAGAGGAATATGATATTGGTGCAAATTTTTACCTTGTGGGAAGCGGTGCGAGAAATCTTATTTTGCAGAATGCGTCGGAAGCGGTTGATTTGGATTACAACCTTGAAATTGTAAGGTGCAAGAATTTTGAAGATTATCATACTATAAAAGACAATGCAAAAAAGGCGTTTAATAAAGCGTTACACAGTTACGGATGGGGTGATTGTCAGGATTCTACTTCTTCGCTGACAACCAAAAAAATGCACTTCACGCAGGGCAATCCTACCGAATTTTCGATTGATGTTTGTATTGTATTTACTGACAAAAATGGTTATATTCATAGATTAATCCACGATAAATTTATAGACAGATACTATTGGAATATAGCGCCAAATTCTCAAAATATACGTAAGAAGGCTGAATATATAAAAGCAAATGGAAAATGGGGGCTCGTCAGAAAGCAGTACAAAGACATTAAAAACAGATATTTACATTATAACGACCACAACCATCCATCTTTTATATGCTATATAGAGGCAGTAAACAATGTGTATAATGAAATCACTTATAAGAAGGAGATGCAAATATATGTACTGTAAGCATTGCGGCAAAATGGTAGATGATAATTCGAATTTTTGCAGTAACTGCGGAATGCGATTTGATGACAGGAAGAATTTTAATGATACTGATGACAGTTCAAGCGTAGGTTTCGCTATTCTGGGATTCTTTATTCCGCTTGTTGGACTGATACTTTTTCTTGTATATGAAAGCAAACGCCCTAAACGAGCTAAATCTGCCGGAATAGGTGCTTTAGTTGGCTTTATAACAAAAATTGTGATTTCAATTGTTTGTGTAATTCTTTGTTTTGTATTTGCATCCTCAATAATAGGGAATATAGCAAGTGAAATAAAATCAAATGATATAAAACAAAATATACCTGTAATTGGCGACATACTCAATGAAGAAAGTACAGAAGATATTTTAGAAAAATATGTTGACGTTACTTTCGGGGATTTTAAAGTATCAGACAATGGATATTACTCCGAAACATCGCTTGATGTTACTGTTAAGAACAAAGCAGAAAAGCAATATTCTTATTACATAACAATAGAGGCGGTAGATGCTGACGGTGCAAGAATTGAAACGGATATGATTTATGCCGATCAATTAAATTCCGGTCAGGAGATACATATGACAGCTTTTGAATATGTTGAACAAAAGAAAACAGAACAGTTAAAAAATGCAACTTTTAAAGTTTTAGAGATAAATAAGTATGATTACTAAACAATATAAAACGAGTATGTTCTTTTATGAGTAAATTTTTTTGACTTTGAAGAAGATTGAATTTTAATAACGGCGGTAAGGTGTTTTCCTGCCGCCGTTATTAGTACGAAAAAAGGAATTTTCTCTTATTATACAAAATATCTTACTGTATACTGCAAAAAAACAAATTACAGTCTTGTAATTTGTTTGAAAATTAGGTATAATAAACTGTATATGTAAAGTTTTGCAAAATCCTGACGAATGACTATGGGGGAAATGATTAATGAAGGTGAACGGATTTAAGAAAATAACGGCTGTTTTATGCGCCTTGATTTGCGTAATCGGCAGTGTGCTTACGTGCAGTGCGGCACCGCAGAGATATACAATAAACGAAATTGACGATATGGTTATTTCTCTGCCCGGTGATATGTCAGCTATCACCCGTTCAAGCAAGAACTCAGACAGATATTTCTCGGTTTTCGGTCTTGACTACAACACAACTATGAAGAATTTTGAAAACGGCGATATTTATTTGCAGGGTATGGACAGTATGTCAGCCGTTACGGTTACGGTCACAATGACAAAAACCGACGAGAGCAAGGGAATCGGCAACTACAACCTTCTTGAGCCTGACAAGCTTTCGCAGGTAAGCTCAAACTTTTTAAGTCAGAGCGAATACACCTCCTGCACCCCCGACACAGCAGGCAAAATTGTCTGGCTGAACTTTGATACAAACGTTACAAGCAACGGCTTGTCAATCAGAGCATATCAGGCTAACACCGTTTACGACGGAATGAGCGTCAGCATTACGCTCCAGAGAAATTCGGGCAACGTGACGGCTGAGGATTACGCAACGTTTACCGAGATTGTTTCCTCCGTCAGCTTTTTGAAAGAAAGCGCAATAGGAAGTATGATTCCGTACATAATTATCGGTGTGTCAATTGCCGTAATACTTCTTCTGATTATCCTAATAATCGTTGTAAAGCAAGCTAAAAAGCGCAGAAAAAAGAATAAGAATGATAAAATACTTGAGGAGCTTGCAGAAAAGCATATCTCAAAACGCAGAAATAATCCTGCTAAGGAGCAGACAGAATACAGCGTTTACGAGGACGAGAATTTTGAAGAAAACGAAAACAGTTATTCTGATACCGCTTCCGAAAATAATGATGATGAATACACCTTTGATAAAACAGAGATTGATTCAGAAGATTTCTTCAAGGGCGTTGAGCAGAGCGACAACGAGGACGTAAAAATTTACAGTCCGTCAGAAAGAAAATTTGACGACAGCGAGATTGAGGAAATACTCAGTTACAAGAGAATGGTTGCTCAGAAAGCCGCCGCAGAAGCTGAGGAAAGCTTTGCAGAGGTAGTTTACAGCAGTAAAAAGAACGCTGAAAAGGCAGAAGAGCCTGAAAATACAGAAGAAATTGAAGAACCCGAAACAGACGGTAAAGCTCCGAACGAGGAAGTTGAGAAGAAGTCCGATAAGATTGTTGAAATTGAGGACGGACTGTTCGGCGAGTCCGACGAAAACGACGAAGAGGACTACAACAACGACGAGGAGCTTGTTCGTGAGGAAGCAAAGCGTGTAAAATTCAAGGACAGCGATGATTTCTTTGAGGAAGCACCCAAAAAGACAATAGGCGTTATCAGCAGTAAGGAGCTTCGTGACGCAGAGGATTTTGATGTTATAAACGAGGTTGAGGAGCGTGTAAAAGAGGTTGAAAAGCCCTCTCAGAACGCAGGCAAAAGCTTTGTTGAGGCTGTTAAAAAGGTCGGCGCCGGAATAAAGTCGTTTGGTGTACACTGCGGATATTTCTGCACAAATGTGAGCAGAATGATAAAACGCAAACGTGCAATGAAAAAACGGCAGAAAGCCGAAGCCGAACGCCGTGAACGTGCAAGGCAGAGAGCCGAAAGACAGAGAGCGCAGAGGCGAGAAATGGAAAACGGCGGACTTGTTCAGGTGCACAGCAGAAGTGAATACAGACCTTCGCAGAACAAAAGACCTGTTCAGCCAAGACGTCCTTCTACGCAGCAGCGACGTCCGTCAAATCCGCAGAACAGAAAGAAAGAGCGCAGATTTTAAGTGGCGGTGATAAGATGAAAGATTTACTGATAAAAAACGCAACCGTTGTTTCTCCTGCCGATAAAATCAGCGGCAGATATGATATACTTGTTATGAACGGAAAGATTGCACAAATCGGTGAGAATTTAAGCTTTGACGGCGAGGTTATAAATGCCGAGGGACTTTATGCAATTCCCGGACTTGTTGATATGCACGTTCATCTTCGTGACCCCGGTCAGACGCAGAAAGAGGATATTTTCACAGGCTGTCGTGCCGCAGCGGCAGGCGGAGTAACAAGTCTGCTTGCAATGCCGAACACAAAGCCTGCAACCGACAGCGGCGAGGTTGTCAGGTATATACTCGACAAGGCAAAGGACGCAGACGCAAATGTCTATGTTGCGGCGAGCATTACAAAGGGGCTGAAAAGCTTAGAGCCTACCGATATTGAGGAGCTGAAAAACGCAGGCGCAATCGCACTTACCGATGACGGCAGACCTGTTGAAAACACGAAATTCCTCAGCGACGCTATGAAAAAAGCTCCGCTTTACGGTATGCACGTTGTTGCGCACTGCGAGGATTTGTACCTTGCAGACGGCGGCAAAATCAACGAGGGCGAGGTTTCCGAAAAGCTCGGTGTAAAGGGAATCCCTGCCTCGGCTGAGGATTGCGGAACTGCAAGGGAAATTGCTCTTGCGGCGGCGCTTGACGTTCCTGTTCACATCTGCCACGTCAGCACAAAGACGAGCGTTGAACTTATCAGGGACGCTAAAAACAGGGGCGTAAAGGTGACTGCGGAAACTGCTCCGCACTACTTTTCGCTTACTGACAGAGAGCTTTTGCGTGGCGACGCTGATTTCAGAATGAATCCGCCTCTACGCACGATTTCGGATATGGACGAGATTATCAACGGCTTGCTTGACGGCACGCTTGACGCAATTGCAACCGACCACGCACCGCATACCGTTGAGGATAAGGCTGACTTTGTATCTGCCCCGAACGGCTCAATTGGTATGGAAACGTCGCTTGCTGTGGGAATAACCTGCCTTGTAAAGCGAGGACTGCTAAGCTTTGAAAAGCTTGTTGAAAAGATGAGCGTAAACCCTGCCGGGATCCTCGGAATCAACGCAGGAACGCTTGCGGTGGGCGCACCTGCCGATATAGCACTTGTTGACCTTGACGAGGAATGGGTTGTTGACGTTGACAAGCTCCACGGCAAGAGCAAGAATACGCCGTTCAAGGGCAGACGTCTTTGCGGCAAGGTTAAAAAGACAATTCTCGGTGGAAAAGTCGTTTTTGATGAGTAATAGAATTAAATAAACGTAGGTGAAAGCACCAAGCCTTCCCTTGAGGGAAGGTGGCACAGCGATTTATCGCTGCGACGGAAGGGTGGTAGGGGAGAAGAACGTGAAAAAACGAGGAGAAGTTCATCTCCACCCCTCAGTCATTTTGCAGGCAAAATGACAGCTCCCCTCAAAAAGGGGAGCCTTGGATATAACGTCAAAGTT
>DXYG01000035.1 GCA_019415925.1 Clostridiales bacterium | reverse complement strand
AAGGCTATACACTTCATTCATTTTACGGAGTGCATAGCCTGTTTTATTTACGCTCTTTTTCTTGTGTCGTTTGCAGAATGACCGCTGAATATATTGTCAAGCGTTTCCGCTGCCGCTGCGTCTGCTGACTTTATAGCGTGTGTATATATCTTTGTTGTGGTGGACGGATTAGCGTGTCCGAGCCTTGCGGCTATTGTCGTAATCGGAACGCCTGAATTAATCATAAGCGTAGCGTTGGTATGCCGTAGACTGTGTATTGTGATGTTCGGAAGATTATTACGCTTGATGAAATCGTGAAACCACCCTGTTATTGTATCGGGATGTATTGGCTTGCCCTCTGACGTTGTGAACAGCCTGTCGGTGTTCTGCCACCTGTCCCCTATTCTCATAATCTGCTCACGCTGCCACATTCTGTAGTCCTTTAACATTTGAATTGCAGCGGCAGGAGCTTTTATACAACGCTGTGACGTTTCATTTTTTGTTGTGTCTGATATTACGCCCTCTTTCGGAATGTAGATTGAAGCACGTGCAACCGTAATTACGGACGTTTCAAAGTTTATGTCTTTCCACTCCAAACCGCATAGCTCTTCACGCCGCAAGCCTGTGTACATAAACATTTTAATCATTGTCTTGTGTTGCATATCCTCTTTTTCTATCAATTCAAGGAGCTGTGCCGCCTGTTCTTCATCAAAATATTTCGGCGGTGTTTTCTTCTTTTTCGGGAGTGTTACACGCTCACAAGGGTTTAGCAATATCAATTGCCACTTAACAGCAACGCCGAGTACAGAGGAAATAAAACGGTGATAATGGCGTATTGTTTCGGGTGACAAGGGTTCATTCTTGCCGATACATTCAAAGGCTTTATTTATATTCAGCTCCAGAGCGTTACAAATTCCCATTGCAGTCTTTGCAGAAACGCAATTCCCTTTTATGGCGTTTCTGATTGAATATTCTGCAACGCCTGTAGCTTCAACTATTTGTTTCAGCTTTAAATTCTTGCTTTTGATTATGCTTTTAAGGTCAACGGCTGATTTATAATTCACTCTGCGCCTTGCGCCCACCTCTGAAAGGTTAGAATAAAAGGCGTTGAGGTGGTGCGGCTGAATTTTGTCAATGCGTAAATGTCCCAACGCTTGATTTACTACCGGTACTAAACCCCGATAGCCGACAAGCGTTTTCTTCTTTAGATTGATGTTTGCATAGTCCTTGAAGTACATTTCTATGAAGTCGGCAAGCTTTATATTGCCGCTTATAGTCTGCCCATTCTGACATTGTTCCTCAAACAGTACGGCTTGCCGCTGAACCTCTTTTTCAATCTGCTTTGCGGTCATATTCGGTTCGGGCGTATAGGTCATTGTGCGGCGTATCTGCTTATTGTTTATGTCATAGCCGCAGGACACTGTTATTTCATAGCTGTTTTTGCGTTTACGTATTGTTGCCATTGTTTTCACCTCTTAATTTATCAGCAAAATCTTTTAAACAAAGTGCAATTGATAATATATCAAAGTATTCCATATTTCTATTAATTATTTTCAATCCACCATTGTCATCATTTTCACTCCACGAACACCTGCTTACATAATTGCTTAAGTTTGTAATAATATCTGTTATTGTAAAATCTTCTTCTATTAACTCATTTAGATACTTTAGGTATGTTTTGTTATCCTCAATTTCCCGAAGATAAACTGCCGCATAATTTTCGATAGTAGACCTTGTATTTTCATCGCCGTTAGTATAATCGTTTTTAACTTCTGACATTTCTTTTCCACATATTTTTGCTACAATTTCAAATACCTTTTCTCCATTAATAGATTTTTTCATTATGCTGTTGGCTAATTTTGTGTGCAATTTTTCAACGGATTTTTCCGATAGTCCGGTATATTCACAAATAAACTGAACATCTTTATCCGTTGTCGGTGTATCGGAAAGTCCGAGCAGAAAATCGGCAGACACTCCGAAAAAATCAGAAATTTTTATTATTTGTTCAGTATTCGGCATACGCTTTCCGCTAACAAAATAAGAAATTGTATTATCGTTTACGCCTAATGCTGTTGCTAAATCCTTTTGTCTTTTAAACTTTTTTGCCAGTAAAGCGTTTATTCTTTTTCCTATAGCCTTGCTTATTTCGCTATTCATTTTTCTGCGCACCTTTCTACATATCGTATTTGTTATGTAGTTATTTATTCATAACAAAACGCTTGATTTTCTTATTCTTGCTATGTTATAATTTGATTGTAGCAAATAGGTTATGCTATGTCAAGAAGAATTTTAGAAAGGATTGAAAAGAATGACACTGAACAAGGATATTAAGGTGAAAGCAAGGAAAAGCGGTGTACTCATTTGGGAGATTGCCGATAGATTAGGAATTGCAGACACAACAATGTCCCGAAAGCTCCGCAGGGAATTACCCGACAGCGAAAAGCAGGAAATTTTCAAGATTATTGACGAGCTTGCAGCAGAAAAAGCCACAACAAATTAATGAAAGAAAGGTGTAAATATTATGAAATCACAGATATTACGCAATCAGTTATTAAAAGATGAAACTTCATTATTCATTAAAGCTTTAAGAAAATTAACAGCAGAGGACTTTAAGCAAGCAGGATATGGCGAAGCAGATGTTCACAATCAAGCAAGCATACTGTTTGTAAACGGTTTTATTAACAATACAAAATATGCTATTGATATTGCTTATCCCGCTAACCTTTCGCAGGAAAATCCTAAAGCAGTATGCGATATAAGGGTATTTGTTAATGATGAATGTACAGCAGACTTTACAATTTTTGATTATAAGAAGCGTAAAAAGCACCGCAGTAAAAGAAGAAGTAAAAAAGAAACGCCGTTGACTAAATCACCACAAATAGTCAACGGCTAAAGCTGAAAACCCACGAAAAATAGTTTACAACTTTATTCTATTATAGCATAATAAAGTTTTTTTGTAAATTATTTTATGAAATTGCATATTTTTATACAACTTTTCGAGATTTAACACGCTTATATGAAAGCTATTTTAATTTACAAAAAGGAGCGAAAAAATAATGATTGATAAAACAACAAACTTTTACATACCACGTATGCGCACCGTTGCGGAAGCCGCAAAGGAAATGAAAAGAATTGACCCGAACACAGCAGTGACTGAATACCACATTCGCCAACTTGCATTATCGGGTGTTCTGCCACGTGTGCAGGCAGGGCGCAAGCTGTTAATTAATTTTGATTTACTGCTTGAATATTTGCAGAATCCGACTGCGGAAAAATTTCAGGTACATAGCAACGCCGCTGCCGATGTGAACGGCATTAGACGTATTGTTTAAGAGGTGGGAATTTGGGAAATCACAGAATGTTTTCTAACACTATTACTGACAGCGATTTATTTTTAGAAATGTCTTTGTCTGCACAGGCTCTATACTTTCATTTAGGGTTACACGCAGATGACGAAGGATTTGTAAGCAGTCCTAAACGCATTGTAAGGGCAACAGGCTGTAACGAAGATGATTTAAAATTGCTTATTGCTAAAGGCTTTGTTATCTGCTTTGACAGCGGAATAATTGTAATTACACATTGGAATTTACACAACAGCATTAGAAAAGACCGTAAAAAAGATACTTTTTTCAAAACGGAAAAAGCCTTATTGACACTTAACAACGGTGTATATTCAGAGGTTGACAACCAACTGACAACCACTTGTCAACCAACCGACAACCGAATGTCCGCACAAGATAAGATAAGTAAAGATAATATAAATAATATTGTCGAGCAAAGCCCGACTATACATATTTCTGAAATCAAAGAAATAATATCTTATCTCAATCAGAAAGCGAGAACAAACTACAAGCCGACTACTAAAACCACTCAAAAGCATATTAACGCAAGGCTAAACGAGGGTTACACTGTTGAGGACTTTAAAAAGGTTATTGATACAAAGTGCAGTGAATGGCTGAATACAGATTATTCAAAATATCTTCGTCCTGAAACTCTGTTCGGGAATAAGTTTGAAAGCTATTTGAATACTTCTGCTGCTGTACAGAATAACATTTTTGCAGGCTACAAGGTTATAGAAAACGGTTACAACTACGGCGAGGAGGTTTGAGATGTCCGATTTTGATTATTACCTTAATGAGCAGATGATACTCGGCTGTTTGATGATGTTCCCCGAAAAATACGCAGATAAGATGTCAATAATTTCAGCTGATTTGTTTGATGATGTAACGCACAAGGATATATTCAATACACTTGTTAAAGTGTACAAGGAAAGAAAAACCATTGATACGGCACTTGTTTCGTCTGAATTACCTATTGATTGCAGGGAAGAAATTATCAATTGTTCTAACTCGGTATTAAAAACAACTCCCTTTGAAGAGCATTTAAAAATACTTATAGAATCAGCGGAAAAAAGTTACCTTTGTGAAGCTTGCAAGCTTGCAATACTTGATAATTCCCTGAATCACGAAAAATTGTCAAGAATAGCTGATTTTGCGGCGCAAGCCTTTTCTGTTGATGAAGCCGATAACAGAAAGAGCATTTACAGCGAATATATTACACAGCTCAACAAACCGAGAGATGTTATGTTTACATACTTTCCTAAACTTGACGGAACAACAAAAGGATTGCAACGAGGTACATTATCAATAATCGGGGCAAGACCGTCAGTCGGAAAAACTACATTTGCGCTCAATATTGCGTCAAACCTTGCATTACACGATAAAAAGGTTATGTTTTTCACTCTTGAAATGACGGCAAAGATGATAATCGACAAACTGCTTTCCGCTGAATGTAAAATCCCATATTCTTGTTTTAACGGAAAAATAGGAGAAAAGGACAGGAATGTAATAAGTAATTTCCTGAACAACGAGGCTGTGCAGAATAATCTTGAAATAATTGACAACATAGGTACGGTTGAAGCTATTTGCAGTAATATAGCAAGTGAAAATCCTGACGTTGTGATAATTGATTATGTGCAGATAGTGCAGACTATGAAAAAATTCAGCGGTGACAGCAAGAGGGCGCAGATTGATTATATATCGTCAGAATTAAAAAGCATTGCAAAGCGTACACATAGTTGTATTATCCTGTTATCACAACTAAAACGCTCCGAAAAAGTAAAGCAGCCGACAATGGCTGACCTTAAAGAAAGCGGAGGACTTGAACAAGACGGAGATTATATTCTTATGCTTTTTCGTCCATATGCGCAGGACAAGTCAGCAGGCTACAGCCCCGAAGAAACAACGCTGATGATTGAAAAAAATAAATTCGGCGAAACAGGAATTATAAAAATGAATTTTAACGGCAGATTTCAAACATTTACGGAATGTTGAGAAACAACAGCACACCCGACACAGATAATTTGCCATTTTAATTTTATGAAAGGACTATTGAAATATGATATATTCAGAAAACCTTGTTGAAGAACTCAACATTGCGAAAGCCGCTAATAGACTTCGTAAAGAAAGCCGCAAAATTTTTTATAGTACTCCGGAAGATGAAGAACCCGAAATTTACGGCTTAACATTTAATCAAGCGTTAGAAATCATTAAAATGCAACAGCTTATAAAAAAACTTGATGAAATAAAAAGCACGCTTTAATAATGAACAGTAAATTATTTTACAATTAACGATAAATAAATAATTATCGGCAGCGGCACAACAAAAATTTCATTGTGAATTGCGGTACTGCCCCCCGTCAAAAAATAAGCGTTTTTTTCTCTGGAAAGATAACGAATACAGACCCGACAAAACAGCCGCCTCGTGCGCCCGAGGAATTTTTTTCGTCAAAAACGCCCCATATTCCCATTTTATCTGCACTTTGACAGTTTATATTATTATATAAAAATGTCGCAATACGCCCCTAAAAGCGGCGAAAACAGGCACAAAACAGCGATAAAGTTTTAAATATTTTTAATAAATCGAGGTGATATTATGCTAAAACCGAAGCAGAAAAAGTGCATAGAAATGCTTGTTTGCGGAAGCTATACGCAAGCGCAGATTGCAAGGGAGCTTAAAATCAGCGAGCAGACAATATGCAATTGGAAGAAAGACGAAGAATTTGCCGCAGAGCTTTCAAAACAGTTGCGCATATGCGTTCAAACGCTTGCGCCAAAGGCTGTTAAAACAATGGAAAATCTGTTGAAGTCTGAAAGCGACAACGTGAGATTTTCAGCCGCAAAGGATATTCTTGACCGCACAGGATTTAAGCCGAGCGACAACATAAACGTGAACGGCACAATAGCCGCCGAGCAGTCAAAACTTGATGATATTTTGACACAGCTAAACGAATATGAATAGAAGCTTTATTTACCATTTTACCGCCCCGAAAACATTCGGCTGTTTCGGCTACCCTAAAAAGTATGGTAACAAAAGTAACCCCCCTAAAAAGAAAACAGCGGTTGTTACGCCGCTGCTGTTTCTTTTATTTCTGAACCCATAGCACAATGTATTCGTTGCCTGTTTCTATGTCCTGATGTCCGACAATGTTCAATCTGTCCTGCTCCACTATTTCAGGCGGCAGATTTTTAATTGCGTTCACAATTTCCATTGTTTGTTGTGATAAGTCCATTGTTATTCGCTCCTTTCAATGCTCTGTTGTGTTTATCCTGATATTTCTTTCCTGCTGTCCAAACTTCTGTAATTGCTATGCTTATAACGGTTCTTGCTGACATATCACCGTTTACATAGTCAAGATAGTTTTCTTCCAAAGATTTAGTAAATACTTTTTTAGCGAGTTCGGTTTCGTAAACTGTCGGATAGAATTTATCCCATTGTATCATTGCTTTTCGCTCCTTATGTAATTTTATATTGCCGCCGCATTACTACCGTGCTTAAGCACGATATGGCGGTAATACAGCGGCGTTGCATTTATGCACCCTGTGTCAAACGGTCTTTGTGTTCCGTGCTTGCATTTTCGGAGCAGAAAAGCTATAATATACTTATCCGCTCCGATATGTGTTGCGGTGTTGCCCTTGTAGTGCTTTGGTCGGTTTTTACAAGGGCGTTTTCTTTTTCGCAATGCTTTATGTTGTTTATATTCTCACCTCTATTCCAAGTCCGTAATTTAAGTACGGCTCATTTGTTCCTCTGATACTTGCAAGGCGGCTTGTGATTGTACGTCCTGCGTCCATAAGCGGAGCTATGAACGCCGCCAGAGCTTTCGGAAGATAACCCATTGTATACGAGCCTTTGCCCTTTACGGTTGCTATAACTGCAACTGCGTTGCGGTCATATGCGTTTGCCTTATCCCGGTAAAGGCTTATTCTGATGTTTTCGGGGCGATAGTGTGTAAGGTGCTCAATAGCCTGCTGACGTTTGCCGTAGGTCACGCCTGCAACCTTTGTGCAGATGTTCGGGAGCTTGACAAGCACCCACGCTTTCACCATTGCATTAGCTCTGTTATAGCCCTGCTTTACAAGCTTGTTTGCTATTGTCATAACCTTGCTGTGCTGTGTGCGTTTCATCTGTAACGCCCCTTTCCTTAACTCTGTACTTATATTATAATACGTGTGTACGTATATTTCAATAGGCATAATAAACAAACTTGCACACGTATATTTGTGTATTTTTATACTTGCATACGTATAATAAATGTGTTATAATATACTTAAAGAAAGAGGGTATTATATTTATGCCGACAATATGTATGTTCAGAGGAATAAAAATCTATATAAATTGGCGTGACCATATGCCGCCGCACTTTCACGCAAAGTACGGTGACAACGAAGTAATTGTATCAATAAACGATATTGAAGTATTAGAGGGTACAATGCCGAACAAACAGCTTAAAATGCTTTTAGGGTGGGCGGCTTTCCACCAAGAGGAATTAAAAGAAAATTGGGAGCTTGCCGCTGACCAGCAGGAATTATTTGCTATAGAGCCTTTAAAGTAAGGGGGAATATTATGCCGAATACAGTTGAATATTATCTTTCAAAAGGCTTTGACCGTCCTATGGCGGAATACTTTGCAGGCGGCAGAAAAAAACTGATTGCCGTTACTCCGCAGGCTGATTTTACACTTCTGCTGACCTATGAAAACGGCGAAAAGCGTGTGCTTGATATGAAATCAACGCTTGCAAAGGGCGGCGTTTTTACCCCATTCAGAGATTATGAAAACTTCAAGCGTGTATATGTGGACGATTGCCACGATGTAGCGTGGGATATTGACCCTAATGTTGACAGTAATGTTGTTTGGGATAACAAGGTTGACCTTTGCCCCGACAGCTGTTATGTTGACAGCATACCGCTTTCGGAATATAAGGCGGTGATATAATGGAAGAAACAAAGGGAACGCCGCAGACAAGGGCGAAAAACAAATATAATGCAAAGGCTTATGACCGTATAGCTCTACAAGTAAAAAAAGGTCGTAAGGATATAATAAAGGCTCACGCAGAAAACCGAGGTGAAAGCCTGAACGGTTTTATAAACAAGGCTATTGATGAAAAAATGGAGCGTGACAAGGCAAGCACAACGGAATAAATAATTATCGGCAAGTCTTGAAATATAGGCTTGCTTTTTCTTTGTCCTGAAATATGGAACGGTTCAGCGGCAACGCAAGGCTTATATATTCCGCTGCACATATCAGAACAAAGCACAAACGCCCCACACAAGCCGAGAATTGCCCTCTGTAGCGTTTTTATTGTTCAGCAGTGTAATTTCACATTTACGGAATAAAACGCCATACAAGCGAAATAAGGCGTTATTTTGAAAATTGAGGAATATACACCGCTTATAAATTTAACTTGCTTATAGCTTGAATTAACAAAAATGCTGTGTTTCTGTTAATTGCCTGCCGATAACGGACGGCGTATTCACAAAAAGCCTTGTTTCAGTTGTGCAATACTAAAAAATACTAAATACTGCGTTATGTACCGCAAGCACGTTTCTTTTGCCTTTACTGCGCCCTGTGCTGTGTATTTGCAGTGAATCTGCGGAAGTAATGAAAGTATATGCCTTGTGTGTTTCTTCCTGCTACGCCCCCTTTAAAGCGCAAACAGAGCGTATGTATTCAAAAGAGAAATACTTTAGCTCAAAATAGAGCGAAAGTATATTGCCCTGTTCCCTGCTGTAAAAAAAATCATACCGACAAAAAACAAATACGTTTTCTAAAAATTTAGAAACCCCTAACTCGGACAAAATTGTCCACGTTCACAAGCTCACGAATACCCCATATCAGACAAAACAAAGTTGCCGTTTATTTGCCGTTTATTTGCCGTTTATTTCTACAATAAACAGCAAGTGTTCACTTTGAAACACAAAACTTGATTGCTCAAAAACCGCATTAGAAAGCCGTTTCTAAAGGTTGACTAAACATTACAAAATAATCATAACTCAATTCGTAATCAGTAGGTCGAGGGTTCAAGTCCCTTCTTCAGCTCCAGTCGAGTGCCTCGACACGCAGATTGCGTACGGGGTGCTCTTCTTTTTTAACTTCGATGTTTTTTCAATTACAACATCTTTTTTCAATCCTTTGATAAAGTCGAGTGCCTCGACACGCAGATTGCGTTCGGGGCGTTCTTCTTTTTTACAGTTATTTTTTACATCATCACTGACGTTTCCTCAAAACACAACACAAGCAAACCGCATTGGAAAGCCATTTTAGAGCGTTTTCAGTGCGGTTTTTACTTTTACAAATACCGTAAGCAATGGTAAATAATCGTACTTTTTCGCAAAAATGTTAGTCAAAAAATCGGGTAACAATGATTTAAATCACTGTTACCCGATCTATGAATTGATATATTGGTGACTTCCTGTTTAAGTGACAATAACAATTATGTTATTACTTTTTATTCGGAATATTCTTCGCCTATCGGCTCGCCGAGTGCGGCTGTGAAGATTTTTTCTGCGTTCTGCATCATTTTTCTTACCGTCCTCTGATCGCATTTGTCGGCAATCATTTCAACTGCCTGCGCATACACCTCGGGGGTGTTGTGAGTCATTGAATGTGCGTCGCTTCCGAGAATGTCAATCATTCCCTCGCCTATCAGCTTCAACAGCTTTCTGCGCTTGAAAATTGAGCTTTTCTTCGTGTAATTGCCTATGTTCGTCTGAATTACTACACCCATATCCCGCAGTTCCTGCAAAGCTTCCGTGTCGCTAATCAGAATATCGTAGCGCTCAACGTGCGGAAGTACGGGAATCAGCCTGTGATTCTCAATCAGCATATTAAGCTGTTGCAGAGTCTTGTTTGAAAACGACGAGCTATAGCTGAACTCGGTCAGAATATAGCGTGATTTTCCGTAGGTTAAGCCTGACAAGTCGTCACTGCCGAAAAGAAATTTTGTAACATAAACCTCTGCACCGAGTACAATATTCATATTAACGGGCTTATACGGCAAAAACTCCTCATAGGCTGCTCTGCGTTTTTCGAGAAAATTCTCAACACTCATTTCATTTGTATAGAAATGCGGCGTAAAGCAGACGTTTGAAACTCCTTGCTTCTTCAGGCAATTGAGCAGTTCAAGGCTGTCGTCAACCGTCCTTGCTCCGTCGTCAAAGCTCGGGAGAATGTGAGAATGCATATCAAAATACTGCATTTTATCACCCTATTAAAGCATTTTGCAAACGAGGTCGCCCATTTCCTCGCAGCCGACCTTAGTCATACCCTCTTCGTAAATATCGGGTGTGCGGTAAGTTTCAAGTACCTTAGCAACTGCGTTTTCAATTGCGTCAGCCGCCTGCGGTCTGTCGAGAGAGTAGCGGAGCATCATAGCAACCGACAGAATTGTTGCAAGCGGATTTGCAATGCCCTGTCCTGCAATGTCGGGAGCTGAGCCGTGAATAGGCTCGTAAAGTCCGAGCTTGCCGCCCGAAAGGCTTGCAGAAGCGAGCATACCGATTGAGCCGGCAATCATTGAAGCCTCATCGGAGAGAATGTCGCCGAAGATATTTGATGTTACGATAACGTCAAACTGACGGGGATTCCTGACAAGCTGCATAGCGCAGTTGTCAACGTACATATGGTTAAGCTCAACCTCGGGATATTCCTTTGAAACCCTGATTACGGTTTCTCTCCAGAGTCGTGAGGACTCGAGCACGTTAGCCTTGTCAACGCTTGTGAGCTTTTTGTTTCTCTTCATAGCAAGGTCAAAGGCAACTCTTGCGATTCTTTCAACCTCGGCTACGGTGTACATTTCTGTATCCCACGCCGCAGGCTGACCGTCAACTTCTTTTCTGCCTCTTTCGCCGAAGTAGATACCGCCCGTAAGCTCACGGACAATCATAATATCGAGGTTGCCGCCGATTATTTCGTCCTTAATCGGAGATGCGCTCTTTAAAGGTCCGAAGATAACCGAAGGACGGAGATTTGCAAAAAGTCCGAGTGCTCCTCTGATTCCGAGAAGTCCTGCTTCGGGACGGTTGTTGCCGGGGAGAGAGTCCCACTTAGGACCTCCTACTGCACCGAGGATTACACTGTCGGAAGCCTTGCACTTTGCAACTGTTTCGTCAGGGAGCGGAACGCCTGTAGCGTCGATTGCACAGCCGCCGAGCAGAGCCTCGTCATACTCAACGCTGAAGCCGAATTTCTCGCCTGCCTTGTCGAGCACCTTTACAGCCTGATTTACAATTTCGGGACCTATGCCGTCGCCCTTGAGCAATGTAATTTTATAGTCTGCCATATCTATATTTCTCCTTTGGAATTATTTTGTGCACATATGTTCATTGTAGTACTGCGTATGTATTAAAAGTTGTCAAATCATTAATGATAAATTAGCGCAACGCTGACGTAGGGACACGGCGTGCCGTGTCCACACAAAAATTGCGTTGCAATTTTTGTGAATGGGACGTCTGGGAAGCCGTCCCCTACGGAGAAGTTTATTTTCCTCTGAAACTATGATTTATTAGGTAAAGTTTGATTGCCACTTCGGGCACGGCACGCCGTGTCCCTACGAATATAAAGAAAAAGTGTTTACTAATTTATTTCTTTATGTATTATTGCACAATATATCACCAAAGATTGTAAACTATGCTACAATCTAACAAAAATTGTCATAATCAATTATCAATCGGTTTCCTGTTCCATAGGAATCGTCTGAAACACCTCGCACACCTTGTCACGCTGCCAGAGCATTGGCGTTACCCTTAGCGAATATCCGAAGCCGTTGTCCATAGTCCACTCAAAGGGCTTTGCCTGCGGAAGTCCGTACACTGCAAGAAGCGTCATAATCACGCCGCCGTGAGTTACGATTACACTCTCAGTTGTACCTGTTTTCATAAGTCCATCGACAATGCTCTCAAACATACGGCAGATTCTGCGTGTGAAATCTGCGTTGCTCTCCCCTCTCGGCGGCTTTACGGAATTGTCGCCTGCAAGCCACTTTTCAAAGTCGGGGTCGCTTTTCAGTTCCTCAGCGGTTTTGCCCTCCCACTCTCCGAAATTGCACTCGGAAAGATTGGCAATCGAAAGCGGATTTTGCTCGGGATAGAGGATTTTGCACGTTTCCGTGCAACGCTTTAACGGGCTTGTAAACACAACCTGAGTGCCCGGATATCTGTACTTATAGTCAAGCTTTTTCAAGTCCATCTTTCCCTTATCGGAAAGCGGAACGTCGGTTGTTCCGATGTACTTGCCCGAAAGCGTTTCGTCAATCGCTCCGTGTCGAATAAAATGAATGATATATGATTTCATAAAATTCTCCAAAACTATTTACAATTTGTTATTATTTGGTTATACTATCGGTAATAACACAAATTTCCATATAAAGATATTATACTATCAAAGAATTTGAGGTGTCAAGGTTTGAACAGCGATTTTCCGAGAATTATTACTTTTCTTCGCAAAGAAAGGGGCTTGAGTCAAAAACAGGTTGCCTCCGATTTGGGGATTTCTCAGGCTCTGCTCTCTCACTACGAAAAGGGCATACGTGAATGCGGTCTTGATTTTCTTGTCAAGGCGGCTGAGTATTTTGAGGTTTCGTGCGACTATCTGCTCGGCAGAACGGTTCAGCGCAGGCTTGCCTCGGTATCGGCAGAGGATTTGCCGGAAAGCGACGAGATAAGGCACTTAAAGGGTAATATGATTAATCAGATTAACAAAAAGCTGTTGATGAACACCACGACGGTTATTTTTGATTTACTTGCGCAGATTGGCAACAAACGCCTGACAAATGCTGTTAGCAACTACCTGATGAGCGCTGAATATCAGATTTTCAGAACGATTTACTCGGCTCAGGAGCAGAACTCGCAGACCATGTTTTCAATCGACCGCAACAGGTACAAGAACCTCAATTCTGCCTCAATGCTGATTGACCTTGAAATTATTGATATGCTGATTGAGCGCAACGAGCTGTCGCTGTCGCTGTCGCCCGACGTAATTTCGACGTACTTTGACAAGGGTGCGTCATCGCTTTTCAACCTCATTCAGTATGCTGAGAGGAACATTAAAAACCTCACGCAGGGCAGTAACAGCAGGTAATTTTTTATTGGATAATTAAAAATAAAACAGAGCAGAGATGTCTTGTGACTTTCTCTGCTCTGATATTTTTCGGGGAAAATTAATGTGTTCTAAAATTTCAGATTACTTAAAATATCTGTTGAGGAGTCCTCTGAAGCCTGCGCCGTGTCTTGCCTCGTCCTTTGCCATTTCGTGAACTGTGTCGTGGATAGCGTCGAGGTTCTGAGCCTTTGCACGCTTTGCAAGGTCGAACTTACCTTCGCAAGCGCCTGTTTCAGCGTCTACACGCATCTCGAGGTTCTTCTTTGTGCTGTCTGTGATTACTTCGCCGAGGAGCTCTGCAAACTTTGCAGCGTGCTCTGCCTCTTCAAAAGCGTACTTTGTGAATGCTGCAGAAACTTCGGGATAGCCCTCTCTGTCAGCAACTCTTGCCATTGCAAGGTACATACCAACTTCGCTGCACTCGCCTTCAAAGTTAGCTCTTAAATCCTTGAGGATATCCTCGCTAACGCCCTGAGCAACGCCTACCTCGTGAACTGTAGCAAAGCCTGCTTCTTCGTCCATAGGCTTGAACTTATCCGCAGGAGCCTTACATACGGGGCAAGCCTCGGGAGCTGTAGGACCTTCGTGAACATAACCGCATACTGTACAATACCATTTCATAATTATTTCTCCTTTGTAATAAAATATTAATGTAAGTTATTCTTTTTACACTCAGGACAGATTCCGTAGTAGAGGACGTACCTGCTTTCGACAGTAAATCCCTTTTCGGAAAGTCTTGAAGTAAAATCAGAACTCATACTCTCATCTTCCACGTCAATCACCCTTGAGCAGCAGTTGCAGACAAAATGCGAGTGAGGTTCAACATTGCCGTCGTAGCGTTCCTCGCCGTTGACGTTGCAGATGACTCTAACCGTTCCCTCGTCCTTGAACAGCGCAATATTTCTGTACACCGTGCCAAGACTTAAGTCGGGAATATAGGGTTTTAGCTGGTCATAAACCCAACGTGCACTCGGGTGAGTGTCCGTTGCGCAAAGGACTTGATAAATAGCGTTGCGTTTTAAACTGAAATTACGTTTAGCCATAATTTTATCCTCGTCTTTGTGTAGTTTAAAATCAGTAATGATTATCGAGTTCTTTTATAGTTTATCATAATATATCAAAATTATAATTATATATTGGAATTATAAATAATTTTTTATTGTTTTTTAAATTTATTTGAGGTGAGATTTTGTTCAGAAAATACATACTCAAACATATGTGCTTTGTTCTGCTTGCTATTTCACTTGTATTCACTTCGTTTGCACTGTTTGCAGGGGCAGGCAGTACTGATGAAAAAAGCTCCGAGGACGAGATTTTTCTGCCGATTGTAATGTACCACTCGCTTTTAAAGGATAGCAAGCTTCAGAATGACTACACCATTTACCCTGCTCTGTTTGAAAAGGATTTGAAGTATCTCACAAGCAACGGTTACACTACGGTAACGGTTGAGGATTTGATAAATTATGTATATCACGGCAAAAATTTGCCCGACAAGAGTATTATGCTGACCTTTGACGACGGCTACTACAACAACTACTATTATGCCTATCCGTTGCTTAAAAAATACAAGTGCAAGGCTGTAATTTCACCGATTGCCTCGATGACGGAAAAGTTTACGCAAACTAAGAACATTTCCGTTTCCTACGGTCATATCAGCGATGACGATATCAAAGAAATGGTAAACAGCGGATATGTTGAAATTCAGAATCACTCCTACGATATGCACACTCTCACACCGAGAAAAGGTGTTTCGAAAAAGCGGGGTGAAAGTGCTGAGGTCTACAAAAAAGCGATAACAAGCGATATTACAAAGGCTCAGAATTACCTTGAAAACGTAACGGGCAAAAAGCCGAGCTGTTTTGTATATCCGTTCGGTGCAAAGAGCGAGGGCACCGAGGAAATAGTGCGAGAGCTTGGTTTTGTGTGTACAATGACCTGCACCGAGGAACCGAACGTAATTACAAGGGATATGGAAAGCTTGTTTGAGCTTGGCAGATACAGACGTGACGGCAAGGAAAGTATCGAGAAGCTATTAGGAAGAATAGAAACAAGTAAAAAGTAGGGAACGGTACGGCAGTCACCCAAAACCCCTCAATCCCCTTATGAAGGGGCAGAAACCCCTGTGTCGTTCCTAACTGACATTCAGCTAACTTATGTAGGAACAACACAGGGGTTGTTCCCTACAGTTATTCATAGGACTTGTATATTTTTAGCTTTAACATTGTACTACACTGCTTTCTGTAACAAAAGTGCATATAATCATATTTTAAATTCTCCGCTAATATAATTAAAAGGAAACCTATAAAAATTTACGGAGGTATTGCAATGACTGAAATGCCAAAGGCAAAAAAGCATACCCTTATGCTCGATAACAGAGCAAAGCTTGTTATGACGGGTGTTGAGGACGTAAGCGGCTTTAACGAGGAAACCGTTTCGGTAAAGACTTCAATCGGAACGCTTATAATCAAGGGAGAAAAGCTGCATATCGACAAATTAAATCTTGAAACAGGCGACGTTTCAATCGACGGAAAAATCAACGCTATGCAGTACATCGGAAGCGATATGTCCCGCTCAAAGCTTTCAAGACTTTTCAGATAATGCAGGTGTTTTTGTGGAGCTTACATTTACTCAGCAATCAACGGCTTTTCTGTTTTCGCTTTTGCTCGGGCTTTTCTTGGGAGCTTTTTATGAGGCTTTCAGACTGTTAAGGCTTTGCTTTAATTTCAGAAAAGCAGGCACAATTATTTCGGATATTTTATTTATGCTTTGCTCATCGGTAGCGGTGTTTTTGTTCTCGCTTGCGTTTCTGCTCGGCTTTGTGAGAATTTACGTTATTGCAGGGTGTTTTGCAGGATTTTTATTCTTCAAAATGACTGTCGGACGTATTCTTGCAAAAATCTACTGCCCTGTTATTTCTTTTGTCAGAAAAATATCACGAAAGATTCGCAATAAAATAAAAATTTTTACAAAAAAGCTATTGAAAAATGGATACAAGATATTGTATAATATCAGTAAGAAAATAAGAATATTTGGAAAAGCGCCGCAGTCTGCGGCTGTCGATATAAGGGTTATGGATAGCAATGAAAAAGAAAAACACTCAGTCAAAAAAATTTCAGGCAGTTCAAAATCCCGAAAGCGCAACAATAAAGGAAATAAAGCCTGAAAAGAAAAGAAAAAGACGTTATATACTGCTTTACCTTGCAATCATCGGCTTTGCGTTTTATGCCGTTATCACAATCATCAATCAGAATGTTCAGATTGCAGACAAAAAGGCTGAGCTTAAGGATTTGC
Source organism: Clostridiales bacterium (assembly GCA_019415925.1). Classification (GTDB taxonomy): domain Bacteria; phylum Bacillota; class Clostridia; order Oscillospirales; family Acutalibacteraceae; genus Ruminococcoides. The sequence continues at coordinate 7,956 of DXYG01000035.1, read as the reverse complement.
AGCAGCAGATTAACGTTATTGAAATACAAACTCAGTATTTGCAGAAGGTTCAAGGCTACAAGGGTGACGAGCTTTCTGACTATATGGAAAAAATTGCTAAAGAGGAGCTTGGCTACATCAGCGATGGCGAAAGAATTTTTATTAACGTAGCAGGCGACTGAGCAATTAACAATTATCAATGTACAATTAACAATTATTTATTTTGCGGCAAAGCCGACTCCACAATTGTTAATTGTTAATTTTTAATTGTAAATTATAAAAAGGGTAGAATATTTTTAAGGGGTAATAATTTTTTATGGGTATCGAAGTCGGAATGATTTTGGAAGGCAAAGTATCGGGAATTACAAAGTTCGGAGCATTTGTTGATTTGCCCGATTCCAAAACGGGTATGGTACATATCTCGGAGGTTGCACCGACATTCATTAATGAAATCAGCGATTATGTTAAAATAGGACAAACCGTTAAGGTTAAGGTTCTGGCTTTAAATGACGGCAAAATCAGCCTGTCAATGAAGCAGGCATTACCCAAAGAACAGCAGAAAAAGCCGCAGAAGCAGAGCAGGAGCAGACAGCCTTATAAGCCTGCTCCCCCCGTAACGTCACCGGGCAGTTACGAGTGGCAGAGTTCACAAAAAAGTTCTCCGTCATCGTTTGAAGATATGATGTCAAAGTTCAAGCAGACAAGCGAGGATAAGATGTCTGACCTCAAGCGCGGCGGTGAAAGCCGTGGCTACAGCCGCAGAGGCAACGGCAACGGCAGAAAATAAATCAGCAAAAGCTGAAAGACGTTCCCGTAAGGGAAAATAAAATTTAATACAGGGAGGCAAATTTATGAAGATTACCTACACAGCAAGAAAAGTAAACCTCAGAGATAATTTCAAAGAAAGAGCAGAGAAAAAACTGCTGAAATTTGAAAAGCTGTTTTCAGAGGATGCGGCTGTTAACGTAGTTGTCACCCTCGAAAAGAACCGTCAGACCGTTGAAATAACAATCAGAGATAACGGTATGGTATATCGTGCCGAGAGCACTATGGAAGAAATGAACGAAGCTCTCGACAGGGTTGTTGACATACTTATGCGCCAGATTCGCAAGAACAAGACAAGACTTGAAAAGAGAATCAAAACAGGAAGTATCGAAGATTTCGTTATGCAGAATCCCGAAACTGACGACGTTGAGGACGAGGACTACAAGGTTGTTCGTAAAAAGCAGGTGATTATAAAACCAATCAGCGTTGACGAGGCTATTCTTGAGATGAATATGGTCAACCATAACTTCTTTATGTTTATTAACGCAGACACCGACGAGGTAAACGTTGTTTATAAGCGTGCCGACGGAAACTACGGCTTGCTTGAGCCTGCCGCCGACTAAGAGAACAGATAATATTTAATTTTCAGAGGGTATCGGCAAAACCGATACCCTTTTGCAGTGTTTTGGAGGACATATGAAACTGAATTTTTCTGCTCCGTGCATTTTCGGACTTGAGGGAATATGCGCAAACGAGCTTAAATATCTGGGAATTGAAAACGTGAGAGCCGAAAATGGCAGAGTGCTGTTTTCAGGTGACTTTAACACGCTTGCAAGGGCAAACATAAATTCTCGCTACGCCGAGCGCATACAGATTCTTCTTGAAGAATTTGAGGCACATACTTTTGAGGAATTGTTCGAAAACGTGAGCAGGATTGAATGGGAAAATTTCATAGGCATTTCCGACGCATTCCCGGTCAAGGGCAGGTGCCTTAATTCAAAGCTTATGAGTATTCCCGACTGCCAGAAAATCATCAAAAAAGCCGTTGTGTCACGTCTGTCAAAAAAATATATGCTCTCTTGGTTTGAGGAAACAGGCTCACTGCATCAGATTCAGTTCTTGATTCTGAACGATAAGGTCAGCGTTATGCTCGACACCTCGGGTGCAGGACTTCACAAAAGGGGTTACAGGGCAGAATCAAACGACGCTCCGATTAAGGAAACGCTTGCCGCCGCAATGGCTGAGCTTGCAAGGGTGCGCCCTAATCATTTTGTCAGCGACCCTATGTGCGGAAGCGGAACGATAGTGATTGAGTCTGCTATGAAAGCACTGAATATTGCACCGGGTGTTAAGAGGTATTTCGCCTGCGAAAAGTGGAGCTGTGTTCCCAAAAAGGCATTTGACGAGGAGCGTGAGCTTGCCCGTTCAAAGGTCAGAACCGATATTTCCTTTCACGCCGAAGGCTCGGACATTGACAAATCGGCACTTGAAACGGCTATGCACAACGCCGAACTTGCAGGAGTCGCCGACAAAATCAGATTTTTTGAGCGTGACATAAAGGACTTTCAGCTTAGTGAAGATTATCAGACTGTAATCACCAATCCACCCTACGGCGAACGACTGCTTGATATAAAGTCGGCAGAGGAACTGTACAAAGTTATGGGACAGAAATTTATCCGCTTGAAGGGTAAAAGCTACACGATTATAACTCCTGATGACGACTTTGAAAAAATCTTCGGAAGAAAGGCTGACAAGCGCAGAAAAATGTACAACGGTACGCTGAAATGTCAGGTTTATATGTACTTCAAATGATACGGATAAAGGGAAGCAGGACAATCTGCTTCCCCTTATTTATTTTTCAGAATGGCACGAACCGCTCATTGGGCAGTTTGAACAACCGCATCCGCAAGAGGATTTTCCTTTTTTCTTGTTTCGCACCATTGAAATTATAATTACGGCAACTACTGCAACAATTATGAGTGAAATAATTATAGTCGCCAAGTTCTGATAAATCCAAGCAAACATTTAAAGCCTCCTGTAAATTATTTTACTGCCTTAACCCTTTTATTGAGCTTTGTTGACTCTTTGTAGGGCTTGAACAGCATATAGAGCATACCGACAAGCAAGAGAATTGCAACGATAAGTCCTATAATATTGAGGTTACCCGTAAATACAGAGCCTATCTGATTAATCATCAGGGAAATTGCATAGGCAAAACCGCACTGATAAAGGATTGCAAATGCAGTCCACTTTGCCGAGTTCATCTCACGCTTGATTGCGCCGATTGCAGCAAAGCAGGGTGCGCAAAGCAGGTTGAAGGTGAGGAACGAAAATCCGCTGACGGAAGTGAATGCTGCTGCAATATTCTGATATACGCTTGCTTCACCGCCGCCGTAGAGAATACCGAGAGTTCCGACGATATTTTCCTTTGCGACAAGTCCTGTGATTGACGCAACAGCCGCCTGCCAGTTGCCCCAGCCGAGCGGATTGAATATCCATGCAATTGCGTTGCCTATTGCGGCAAGAATACTACAGTCAATCTGTTCATCGGAAAGCATTCGGAATGTGCCGTAAACAAATCCGAAGTAGGTTGTAAACCATACAAGGATTGTAGAAATGAGAATGATTGTGCCTGCCTTTTTGATGAACGACCAGCCACGCTCCCACATTGAGCGGAGAACATTTCCGACAGTCGGTATATGATATGCAGGCAACTCCATAACAAATGGTGCAGGCTCGCCCGAGAACGGTCTTGTCTTTTTCAGCATAATACCTGAGATGATGATAGCCGCCATACCCATAAAGTATGCGCTTGGTGCTACCCACCACGCTCCGCTGAAGATTGCTCCGGCAATCATTGCGATAAACGGAAGCTTTGCACCGCAAGGAATAAATGTGGTTGTCATAATCGTCATACGGCGGTCACGTTCGTTTTCAATCGTTCTCGAAGCCATAATGCCCGGAACGCCGCAGCCTGTGCCGATAAGTACAGGGATAAAGGATTTACCCGAAAGTCCGAATTTGCGGAAGATACGGTCAAGCACAAATGCAATTCGTGACATATAGCCGCAGGCTTCAAGGAATGCAAGGAAGATAAACAGTACAAGCATCTGCGGAACAAATCCGAGAACTGCGCCAAGACCTGCAACTATACCGTCAAGAATTAATCCTTGTAACCAGTCTGCACAATTGACGGCATTGAGTCCGTCCTCAACAAGTACGGGAATTCCCGGTACCCACACGCCGTAATTTGCAGGGTCGGGTTCTTCACATTCGTATTTTTCAAAAACTTCTACAGCGGCTGAAAGCTCTTCCCCTGTGAATGTGACATCCTCAGTTGCAAGGGTTTCTTCGTTCTCAAGGGTGTATTCAGCTGTATCACTCGGCGAGAACTGCGAGGAATACGATTTTAAAGCAGATAAGGCAACGTCTGAATCAAAGGTTTCTGATTCAGAGTCGAGTGCCTCGGCAAGCTCCTCGCTTCCCTCTTTTCCTAAGTCTATAAATGCGTTTACAACATTTGTTGTGTCGCCGAATTCTCCGACTTCTTTTTCATACGCTGACGAGCCGATTCCGAGTAAGTGCCAGCCGTCACCGAACACTCCGTCATTTGCCCAGTCAGTCGCCCACGTGCCGACAGTAGTAACCGACACGAAATAGACAATGAACATAATTACTGCAAAAATCGGAAGTGCCGCAAAGCGGTTTGTCACAACCTTGTCGATTTTATCGGAGGTTGACAGCTTGCCTGCGCTCTTCTTTTTGTAACAGCCTTTCATAAGCTGTGCAATATAAATATAGCGTTCGTTTGTTATGATGCTTTCTGCATCATCGTCAAGCTCATCTTCAGCCGCCTTGATATCCTGCTCAATGTGACTGAGTGTGTTTTCCGAAAGTTTCAGATTTTCAAGCACCTTGTCATCACGCTCGAAAATTTTGATTGCAAAAAAGCGCTGCTGCTCGGCAGGCATATCGTGAACAGCCGCTTCTTCAATATGTGCAATTGCGTGTTCAACAGGTCCCGAGAATGTATGCATAGGAACTGTCTTTGAATTTTTTGCCGCATCAATTGCCGCCTCTGCGGCTTCAATAACGCCGTTTCCCTTGAGAGCTGAAATCTCTACAATCTTACAGCCAAGCTCACGTGAAAGTTCAGGGATATTGATTTTGTCGCCGTTTTTTCTTACAATATCCATCATATTGATTGCAACTACTACGGGAATTCCGAGTTCTGTAAGCTGTGTTGTAAGGTACAGGTTTCTTTCAAGGTTTGTACCGTCAACTATGTTAAGTATAGCGTCGGGACGTTCACCGATAAGGTAGTTTCTTGCAACGACCTCCTCAAGAGTATAGGGCGAAAGAGAATATATGCCGGGAAGGTCGGTGATGACTACACCGTCGTGCTTTTTGAGCTTGCCTTCCTTCTTCTCCACCGTAACACCCGGCCAGTTGCCGACAAACTGATTTGAGCCTGTCAGAGCATTGAACAGCGTTGTTTTACCGCAGTTCGGGTTGCCTGCAAGGGCAATTCGCAAATCCATATGTATTTCCTCACTTTCAAGTTAGTTTTTGCTAACTTACGTTTTTAATAATAAGGGGATTTAAGCCCCTTTAATTAATATTATTCTAACTCTATCATTTCAGCGTCTGCCTTGCGGATTGAAAGCTCATATCCACGAACAGTAACTTCTACGGGGTCGCCCAAGGGGGCAACCTTGCGGATATGAACTTCAACACCCTTTGTGATTCCCATATCCATAATGCGGCGTTTTACCGCTCCCTCACCGTGAAGCTTTACAACCCTGACGGTATCGCCGATTTTTGCCTGTTTTAATGTTTTCATTTGTTTACCTCCTCGTAATAATTTACACAGAAAACTAAACCATAATCTTCTGCGCCATTTCCTTACTTATTGCTATGCGGGATTCCTTTACCTTTACTATTACGTTTCCGCCGATGGTGTTAATCACCGTTACGGCTCCGCCCACGTTAAAGCCGAGGTTTTCAAGGTGTGTTCTGACCTCCTGCTTTCCACCTATTTTCTTGATTATGTTTTCTTCTCCGATATCTGCAAATGTAAGCGGCATCATTATTCCACCTCTCAGACAAATTTAATTAGCCACAGCTAACTTGATTTGTAAAATGTAGGTTAGCTTTCGCTAACCGTTAAATATTATAATAACTCTCCCTTAATTTGTCAATGTGAATTTTACAATTTTTCTGTTTATCTGCAATTTTCGGCAGATAGTACAGTTGGTTAGTTATCGCTAACTAACTCTTATGTGCAGGATGACAATATATATTTTCTCATAGCTTGCTCCTGATTCTGAACAAAAGTATTCTGATAGGACTAAATGCACAATGACAAACGTAATAGAACCTGTAAAAAAATTCGGAAGTGCTGTGTTGTCTGCCTTTTCGGATAAAGCCGGTCATAACTCCGAATATATCTTTATCCGTAATTCCGTATTCCTTGTTTATACAGTTATCATATATGATTTTGCACCCGGTTTTTTTCCGGGTTCATTTAAAACCTCAAGCGGCGTTTCATCTGCGTGGATAAATTTGTTGGCTACAAGTTGATTTTGTAAATTCTCATACAACGGTTTCAGTAGATTCGCGCCTTTAATCATCCAATTCGCCATTGTCTGACGGCTGAGATGAACACCCAAACGCTCAAAATTCTGTTCCTGCCGGTACAAGGGCATAGCATTGCAGAATTTCTGAATCATAATATATGAAAGAAGGCTCGGCGAAGCAAGGCTCTTTTCAATCAAGGAAGGATCTGCTTTGGCAGTCTTAAAATTGGATTCTGTGCCTTTTTGGTCGCAGTTTTTGCAGACATATACCGCTCTCTTGTGTTAGACTGCGGTGAGCTTTGCGGGAGTAAAATTTAATTCCGTGCGAACGGCATACTTCATAAAGGACATTTCCGTTCCACACTTTTCACAGATTTTTTCTTCCGTGGGGATATCATAGACAATTTCTTCAACTGGCAAATTGCCGTAGATTTCATCCTGTTTTCTTTTCTTAGACTTTTTTCTCTTGTAGGTTATTTCTTCAATTTGAGGCTCAGGCGTGATTGGTTGACGTTCTGCCTCAGATTCATTGAACAAATTGAGTTGTCCGTATTCTTAAGCTATTTTCTCAGAGGACTCTCCGAATGCTTTCTTATTGCTAAGTTTGAGCTGTTCTAACAGAATACTCTTTTACTAACTGTGTTCCACGGTTTTCTATCATTGCGATCCCTCCTTAGGTTTTTCATTATCTTATCCTAAAGTGGGCACCTTATATATGTGTATCATTTTACGCTTACCTTACATTTATTAGGGTGTGCTTTATTTTATGGTTACCTCTTACATTTCATCAGCAAATGTGGATATGGAAAAAGGTCCGTAGATTGCTCTACGAACCTTCGTGGCTCCCCCAACTGGGCTCGAACCAGTGACATCATGATTAACAGTCATGCGCTCTGGCGAGTGTAAGGAAATAGCTATAAATGCAACTTTTCTTGAGTACTTGCACATCGAATTAACTGCACTTAAAACCATATTATCAGTTGTTTCCTTTGATCATTCAATACAATATTTTACAATCAAGCTATTATGAATTTCGATTTGGTCGTCTAACACGAATATGACTTGGTCACAAACTGACATCTCATACCACCAATGCATTACCTACGTGAAGTACATGTAATATGTCATCAAAATCTCCCAAGATATATGATAAAAGCCTTTTAATAACATTTAAATAATCTGTATTTGTTAATCTTATAGCCACAAAGTTACTACTATAACTTAGTACCGTTCTTTTACTATTGATGGTCTTTGAGTAATGACTACAAGACCGGTTCTGTATTTTATAACTTATTTCGCAATTTTTCAGAAACTCATTATCTTATTGATTCTATAACCTGATTAACATTCTCCGGTATGTATAAATGTGCCCCGTCATAAAATATTACAATTAGGTATACATTATCTTTATCCATCAATTTATTTAAAGGAATAATCATTCTTGCAATCAATAAAACAATTAAAAATATATCGAAATGAGTTTTAGAAATACAATAATTTTTATTTCACTGTCATTAGATTCGGATACCACTATTTTCACAAACGGCAGAACTTTTTATAATAACATCTTCAAATTTTTGCTGACAATAATATAAAAAATAACTTTCCCATATGCAAATTATTTTAGTTAATC
>DXYG01000034.1 GCA_019415925.1 Clostridiales bacterium | reverse complement strand
ATAAGAGACAGATATAACGCTTACTGAATAAACGGCAACACGCCGTTGCCGTTTTGTAAAAACACCGAAAAGCAGTAATACTTGCTTATGGTCTTGACTTTTACACACCTCAGACGCTTTTAATAAATGACGGCAGACGAATTATGATAGCGTGGATGCTATTTGATGAATAGTTCGATAATGTAATTTAGTCTGGACAAAAAGGTATTTCTGTGATATCAGAAATATTGATTTTAAGAACCAAACAGACAAAAAACAATGCCCGTCAGGAACAATTTATAATTATAAAATTGCATAAAAAATCAGCCCGAGGGAATACCTAAAAATCGTATTCTCGCAGGCTGAATATATTACTCCTACATAATTTGAATATTAATTTTTTCATAAGAAATCCATTTGGAATATTCCTTATATTTAAAGCTATCCTATTATATTAGGACAGATACAGTAGCTTGTTATGTTACTGTAATAACCACAAGGAAAGGGATTAAATCAATAGACACGAAAAAGGAAGCAGTTTACAAAATCGATATTCTTGACCTTCAATTATACAGATACCCTTGAAAGTGTGTATTGCATTGATCCAGATAATATTAAGCACATTCACGGTTATGTGAAAAACATAAATGAAGAATTAGTCATAGGTCATTGTAATCAAAAAGCTATTTCCTATCCCTCGTTTCATTTTAAATTATTTATGTGGGATTTCAACAGCTTTCTTATTGTCCGCTCCGAATATGAATACTTTGTAGCAATCAGGTTGATTGATTCCGAAGTTCCGTCATAGGATTTCAACGCTTCTTGCAAAACAAATTCTTTTGAAAAAAGTCTTGTGGGAAAGTTGATTTGACTACCTTTGAAATTTTCATAGAGCTTTACAACATTGTCAAAGCCTATGATTTCGCTCATAGTTTCATATACACCGTTCAGAGTTTTGCTGTTTTTTTAGGCTATTATCAATATCAATCACCTGCCTTAATACACCTTCTTTCTACATTATATGACATTATTTTGGAAAAATCTTCCGTACTTTTCCACGCAGAATTGCAAATATTCAACAAAAAGTGTGCGGCGGCAAAAATTCTATTGCACACCAGAAACACACAGCACGCTACAAAAGCGTGCGACGTTGTGTTTCCACAGTGTCAACTGTTGTGCAATAGTCTTTTTGCCGCCGTTGGAATGTGTATATCTATGATTTTTTAGAAATTCAGCAAGATTTTCAAGATAAAATTAAATCCTCCCTTTTTACGGAGAGGATTTTTAAAATTACAGTAGGTTTTTCCATTCTCTTCGATTATGTAAAATACGAAAGATGTGTACACTTTTACTTTTTTCATTCACAAAATAGAAAGCGGTATAGTTTTCAACAGGAATTCTTCTTATTTCCATATTTCGGAACAGTTCATCATCAAGAAGCTTATGACGATAGGGCATAGACTCAAGAGAAAGTAAGTGTTTCTTTATAGAGTTATATATTCGTTTTGCGATTTCAGGCTCTTTCAGAGTATATGAAATATATTTAACTATTTCATTCAAATCATTTACCGCACGGGGTTCAAAAATTATTTTATACTTCTCCAAAGCCGTACTCACTTTCTATGTCAGCAAAAACATCTTCGGCAGGAATACCCGATGTGGGAGTTATGCAGTCAAGTCCTTCTGACAAAAGACGGCGCAATTCATTTCTACCGCAAAGCCTTTCATATTCAGCATTTGAAAGAACAACCAAATCGCCTGTACCGTTTTTAGTGATGAAAACAGGTTCATTATATTTGTTGCAGAAATCTGAAATTTCATTATATTTATTTCTCAAATCCGAGCTTGGTCTGATGTTTGCCATATACTTACCACCTTATTGTATCATACTCATATTATATCAGAATATTGATATAATATCAATAGATATTTTGCTAATTTACAACTGAATATATCTTGCACAAAATAAACATTTCTTTAAACACTCGTCAGGAAAGTATTTTTATTATGGGAGTTTCTCCTGCAACGAATTACCTCCCACCAGTCGAGTGCCTCGACACGCAGATCGCGTTCGGGGCATTCTTCTTTTTTTAAGTTAATTTCTCGCGTCAGAGGGGACATCTTTTTAAAGTATATTGACAAATAAGAACCGCAATTTTGATACAAAGCGTATCTTAATTGCGGTTCATTTTTTACGTCATTAAAAACGGCTTGTAATCAGTGTTTATAGCATTTTTGTCATTTAGTAAAGTATCATATTGAATATAAAATATGGCTGTTTTGTAATAAAATATTCAGCCGTTAAGTGTGTTTTCAGAGCCGATTTTTTATTCTGACACAAAACTTTCTGACCGTTTCATTTTAAAAAATAAGCGTTTCATTTTTCAAAATCGGAGTATAAATTTCAGCTTTTTTATGTATAGAATAGACTTGAAAAAGCGACAAAATAGCCTAATGAAGGTCGTTAGTTTTAGAACTGTATTTTGAAGTTTTGCGAGTCTTTTTACCGTCAATAATTTCTATATTTGACCTGCGCTTTCGTTCTTCCTGAACAGCTTCAAATATTTCTTTGCTGATAATGGCAGGATGACTGCCGACTGCATAATATTGCCTACGCTCCCCACGGTTTGTTTTTCTTTTCATCTCCGGAAAAGAAGTATTATGATTATTGATTTTAACAGAGGTGCAATTCTTGCCAAATCGGAGATTTTATGCTATTATTTAATATAATATAAACATTGTTTTTCGGGTGAGAAATATGCCTTCTTTTACAAAATACGCAATCAAGATTTCTTTTATGAAACTGCTGAATAAAAAGCCGTTGAGTAAAATTACGGTTAAAGATATTGTTGAGGACTGCGGAATCAACCGCAACTCTTTTTACTATCACTTCAGTGATATTCCGTCGCTTATTGAGGAAATTTTTACCGAGGAGACAGACAAGCTTATACAGTCGCAGACCGAGTCTGATACAATTTTTGACTGTCTGCTTTCGGCAATTGACTTTGCCCTGGAAAACAAGACAGCTATGATGCACATTTACAATTCGGCAAACAGGGAATTATTTGAGCAATATCTGAACAGGGTATCTCAACACGCTGTTGCAAAGTACATAGACGCCGTTTCGGGAAACTATAACATAAGTGATAACGATAAAGAAGTTATCGCAATGTATTACAAAAGCCTGCTGGTAGGTTTTGTGCTTGACTGGCTTTGCGGTGGAATGAAGTATGATTTAAGTATCAAACTGCGCAGAATTTGCGAGCTTTTTGACGGCTCAATGGAAAATGCGTTTAAGAACAGCTCAAAAAAATAACATAATAATATATATGAAACAGACATTCGGGTTCTCAAACAAGGCGTCTGTTTTTTAGTCAGATTTGCTTTCGTGCCTAAAAACTAGGCACGATTTTTTTTGTGTCTATTTTATTTTGTCTGTTTATTCAATAAAATATTAAGACACGAAAATACAGGTAAGGAGTAATTGAAGATGAAATTCGGAAAAGCGGTTGTAAAAAGCCGCATAGCAATTCTGATTGTTGCAATTGTGCTTCTCATTCCGTCGGTGCTGGGAATGATATTCACACGTGTCAATTATGATATGCTCAATTATCTTCCCGATAGTCTTGACACTATAAAGGGACAGGATTACCTTCTTGATGATTTTGACAAGGGTGCGTTTTCGTTTCTGATTTTTGAGGATATGAACGAAGAGGACATTGTCAGAACCGAAGAAAAAATTAAGGAGATTGATCACGTAGTCACCGTACTCTGGTATGATGACATAGCTGATATGTCAATCCCTATGGAGGTGCTTCCCGACAAAATCTACGATGCGTTCAATTCAGACAATTCAACGCTTATGGCGGTGTTCTTTGACACTTCCAGCTCGGCTGATGAAACTATGGACGCTATAACGCAAATCAGAGCCGTTGCAGGTGAGCAGTGTTTTGTTTCGGGCATATCGGCAATGGTAACCGATTTGAGAGATTTGTGTGAAGAACAGGAAGCAATCTACGTTGCAATCGCAGTAATTCTTGCCGTTGTTGCAATGATAATATTTATGGATAACTGGATTATCCCGTTTGTTTTCCTTGCAAGTATCGGAATGGCAATACTTATGAACCTCGGTTCAAACTACTTCCTCGGTGAAATTTCGTACATAACAAAAGCTCTGTCTGCCATTCTTCAGCTTGCCGTAACAATGGACTATTCAATCTTTTTGTGGCACAGCTACGGAGAGCAAAAGAAGATTTACGGCGACCACAAAAGCGCAATGGCTGTTGCAATCAAGGAAACAACACGTTCCGTACTCGGAAGCTCAATAACAACTGTTGCAGGCTTTATCGCACTCTGTTTTATGACCTTTACGCTCGGACGTGATCTCGGAATCGTTATGGCTAAGGGCGTAATCTTCGGTGTAATCGGCTGTGTAACAATTCTTCCATCGCTCATTCTCGTACTCGACAAGCCGCTTGAAAAGACAATGCACAGGTCGCTGATTCCGTCAACGAAAAAGCTTGCAAAAGGTATCATTAAAATTTTCCCCGTTTTTCTTATTCTGTTTGCAATGATAATTTATCCGTCATATTACGGCTACAGCAACACAAACAACGAGGTTTACTACGATTTGTCAAAGAGCCTGCCCGAGGATATGTCAAACGTAATTGCAAATACAAAGCTCAAAGAGGAGTTTGGCGTAGGTACTACTCACATGGTGCTGACCGACTCAAAATTGCCTGCAAAGCAGGTGCGTAAAATGACTGAAGAAATGGAGAACGTAGACGGCGTAAAATACGTTCTCGGACTTGAAAGCGTAGTCGGCTCGCTTGTCCCCGAGGAAATTCTGCCCGAATCTGTTACAAGTATTCTTAAAAGCGACAATTGGGAGCTTATGCTGATAAACTCGGAATATCAGACCGCTTCCGACGAGGTAAGTACGCAGATAGAACAGCTTAACAGCATAATCAGAAAATACGACGATGAAGGTCTGCTGATTGGTGAGGCGGCTTGCACAAATGACTTGATTGATATCACTTCGGTTGATTTTCAGGTTGTAAATATGATTTCGATTATTGCTATCTTTTTAATCATAGCAGTGGTTGAAAAGAGTATAAGCCTGCCGATTATCCTTGTTGCAGTAATTGAGCTTGCAATATTCATCAACCTTGGCTTGCCGCACTATATGGGCGAGTCACTGCCGTTTATCGCACCTATATGCATAAGTACAATTCAGCTCGGCGCAACAGTTGACTATGCAATACTAATGACTACACGATATAAAAAGGAACGCTCCCTCGGCAACGATAAAAAGACTGCGGTCACCACTGCGCTTGAAACCTCAATCCCATCAATCATTGTCAGTGCAATGGGATTGTTTGCCGCAACGGTCGGTGTTGCAATCTACTCCGACGTTGATATGATAGGCTCGCTTTGCGCACTTATGGCAAGGGGAGCAATAATCAGCGCACTTTGTGTAATTCTTATTCTGCCTGCAATGTTTATGCTGTTTGATAAGGTTATCGGAGTGACAACATTGGGCTTTAAGTCAAAGAAAAACAATACGGAGGTAACTGTAAATGAGTAACTTAAAAAAATATATGCCAAAGGTGCTATCAGGCGTCTTGAGTCTTACAATTCTTTGCAGTACAATAGGTGCTGCGTCGTACTCGGCAGGTGCAAAGAGCACTGGTGCTGAAACAACAAATACTAATATTTCGGACACTTCTTCAAACGTAAAATCCGTTTCGGAGGACAAAACCAAAAAGCTTTCAAAGAATGAAACGGTTTACATAATTGCAAACGCAGACGGTTCACCCAAAAAGGTTATCGTGAGCGACTGGATTAAAAATACCGCAAAGGCAAAGAGCTTTGGAGATATTTCAAACCTTGATAATATTGTAAACGTAAAAGGCGACGAAACTTACACAGTAAACGAAAACAATATGTACGAGTGGAACGCAGACGGAAATGACATTTACTATCAGGGTACGGGAAATTCGGAACTCCCTGTCGGACTTTCGGTAAGCTATACGCTTGACGGCAAAAAGATTTCAGCAGATAAGCTTGTAGGTCAGAGCGGTAAGGTGAAAATCCGCTTTGACTACACGAACAGACAGTCGGAGAAAATAAAAATTGACGGCAAGGAAGAAGAAATCTACGTTCCGTTTGTAATGCTTACGGGTATGATGCTCGACAACGATGTTTTCAGAAACGTTGAGGTTTCAAACGGCAAGGTTGTCAATGACGGTAGTCATACCTTCGTTGCAGGTTTTGCACTCCCCGGAATGCAGTCAAATCTAGGCATAGACAGCAAGGATTTTGAAATTCCCGATTATGTTGAGATAACAGCTGACGTAAAGAACTTTGAACTTTCAACAACTCTCACGCTTGCCGCAAACGATATGTTCAGCGATGTTGATTTTTCAAAGGTTGACGATAAAATTGACTCGTTGTCCGTCTCTCTTGATGAACTGACTGATGCCGCAGATCAGCTTATTGACGGCTCATCACAGTTGTACGACGGGCTTAAAACTCTTCTTGACAAGTCGGGAGAGTTGATTGAAGGCGTTGATCAGCTTTATGACGGTGCAGAAAAAATCAGCAGCGGTGCACAAGAGCTTGACAACGGTGCCGGTGCACTTGCAAGCGGTGCAAAGGATCTGGACAACGGTGTGGGAACGCTTAAAGACGGCGCAGATTCGCTCGACAGCGGTGTAAGCTCACTTAACGATGGTGCAGTAAGTCTTGATTCGGGTATCTCGCAGTTGCAGGGCTATGTGGCAACGCTTTCATCGGGACTTAATACGATTTCAGGCAACAGCGAGTCGCTCAATTCGGGTGCAAAGCAGGTGTTTGATACACTCCTTGCAACAGCAGATACTCAGATTGCCGCAGCAGGACTTCAGGCTGATAAGCTGACAATTTCAAACTACGCTCAGGTGCTTGATAAGCTAATCGGCTCGTTAAACGAGGAGAGCGTGAAAACTCTTGCGTACAATACTGCACTTGAAACCGTAACGGCTGCGGTGAACAGCCAGAAGGATGTAATAAGAGAGGCTGTTGAGTCAGCAGTCAGAAAGCAGGTTACAGAGGGTGTTTTAGCGTCGGCAGGCTACTCAATGAGTGCAGAGCAGTACGATTCTGCCGTAGCGTCGGGACAGATTCCCGACGAGGTACAGGTGCAGATTAACACCGCAGTATCAACTCAGATGAGCTCGTCTTCGATTCAGTCAACAATTGACAGCAACACACAAAGTCAGATTCAGTCGCTTATTGATACAAATATGCAGAGTGATGAGGTGCAGAGTCAGATAAGCTTTGCTGTCGAAAAAGCAAGCGCAGGCAAGCAATCACTTTCTGCACTCAAAGAACAGCTTGACAACTACAATATATTTTATCAGGGAGTGCTTACCTACACCGACGGCGTTGACAAGGCAAACGCAGGAGCACAGCAGATTCTCGGCGGAACAAATACTCTTAAAGAAGGTTCTTACACTCTTAAGAACGGCGCAGGACAACTAAAGAGCGGTTCTGTCACTCTCAAAGACGGTACTAAAACATTAAAGGACGGTTCAGGTTCTCTTAAAAGCGGCGCACAATCGCTCAAAAACGGCACAAGCGAGCTTAACAGCGGAGCAAAGACTCTTGCTCAGGGAGTTGATTCACTCAAAGAGGGAAGCAGTGCCCTTGTAAGCGGAGTAAAACAGCTTAAGGACGGCTCAATGTCGCTGAATGACGGACTCGAAAAATTCAAGCAAGAGGGCGTTGACGTGCTTGTTGACGCAGTAGACGGTGACGTAAAAGGACTTGTAAGCAGGCTCAAGGCTGTTTCAGAGGTTTCGTCACATTACAAGACCTACAGCGGAATTTCCGATGATATGGACGGCAAGGTCGATTTCATTTACAAGACTGATTCCATTGAGAAATAACAGTAAATAACTCCTTAAGGAAACCCGGATTATATCGCAGGCAGAGAGCTTTATGGCAATAATTCCTGCGCTCAGATTCGAAGCGGAGAACTCGCTGCATTGAACATCGAGTGGGTGCCGTAAATAGAAAATGTGATTCAGGTCATCCCCGGAATATCATCTTTTGACCAGATGGTATTCCGGGGATTTTTGCGTTTTGGAATGCGTACTCACAAAACACCACTACTGCATATCCTGCTGAACAAATGTCTTTGTAATCCCTCATGAATGAGGGGGAGCTGAAGTGTCAGATACACTTTTTTTGTATCGTCAGTATTGAACAACAAGGATGAAAGCTTACTGTGATTCGTTTTCATGACATATTGACTTCCTAACGGATATTAGGTATAATACTCCTAACGACTATTAGGTATATGAAGATTGGAGAAATGAAATGGAAAGGATAAAAACAAAGGACAGAATACTTTTAGCAGCGCTTGATTTATTTTCTGAAAAGGGATATGACCAGACATCCATTGATTTAGTTGCAGAAGCTGTGGGAATAAAAGGTCCATCCATATACGCACATTATAAAGGAAAGGAAGATATTCTCAATTCCCTGATTGCCATGATGGAACATAAATATGATGAGAATTTCGGAAATAGCTCTCATTTGGATAAGATTCCGGAATCACTAGATGAATTCAAGGAAGATTGTCTGAGACGAGTTGGATTCACAATGAAGGATCCGCAGATAAAAAAGGTCAGAAGATTTTGTACAAAGGAGCAGTATAGAAATGAAAAGATTGCAGCACTTACATCAAAGCACCAGCTGACCGGAAATCAGGAAATGTATGCTCTGATGTTAGAAAAAATGATGGAAAAGAATTTGATTCGTAGGTTTGATGCCAATCTGCTTGCTCTGGAAATAGTAGCACCGGTAACTGTGATGATAGAGATTGCAGACCGAGAGCCTGACAGGACGAACGAAATGTGGACGCAGATAGGTGTGCATCTGTCACATTTTGTTGAAATTTATGGGATGAAGTAAGTTGATAGTTCAAACCATCACTAGTGAACAGATGAATGACAGGAAATTACGTAATGTGTAAAAGTAAATATAGGCATTGTGTAGATGAAAATGAAAAGATATTATGACACCGCTTTATGCAATTTCAGCAGTATGTTTTTGGGTAACTGCACTGTAAAAAAGTAAATTCCCATTTAAGGAAGGAGATGCGTTTATGATTGGAATCTATTTCAGCGGAACTGGAAATACAAAACATTGTGTCGAAAAGTTAGTCAAACTGTTGGACGCGTCTGCTCAGAGTTTTCCGTTAGAACATACAGAGATGATTCAAATATTGACAAAGCATGACATCATTGTGCTGGGCTACCCGACGCAGTTTTCTAATGCCCCTATCATAGTGCGTGATTTTATTAAAAATCATTCTTCTCTATGGAATGGGAAAAAGGTCTTTTGCGTCAATACGATGGGGCTTTTCAGCGGTGATGGAACAGGATGTACAGCTCGAATCTTAAGGGAATTCGGGGCAACAATACTCGGCGGTTTGCAGATCAAAATGCCGGATTCCGTCTGCGACAGCAAACTGCTGAAGAAAACGCCGGAGGAAAACCGGGAGATCGTCCGTCAGGCCGACCAAAAGATAGAAGCTGCCGCACGGCAGATCAAGCAAGGAAACTACCCCCAGGACGGGCTGTCCTTCTTTTCCCACCTGAAGGGACTTTTTGGACAGCGGCTGTGGTTTTACGGCAAGACGGCGGGATACACAGACAAGCTGAAGATCAGCGAAAAATGCGTGGGCTGCGGGCTGTGCGTCTCTTTATGCCCCACGAAAAATCTCTCCCTGCGAGACGGGAAAGCCACCGCTGAAGACCGGTGTACCATGTGTTACCGCTGTATCAGCCGCTGCCCCCAAAAAGCCATCACGCTGCTCGGGGACGAGGTAATAGAGCAGTGCCGGTTTGAAAAATACGGCTCTTGGGAGTGAAAGTGCATGAGGGCGGAAAGCGGCTTATGGATAGAAAAATTGGGATGTCGATGCGTTTTCGGATGAGGGCAATGAAAAGCCGGTGTGTTTGCAATTTCAAGAGACGAGTGGCTCACCGGAAAATCAAAAATTTGTGAGGATATGAAAATGGTGTATAGAACACTATCCGTTGATGAAGCAGAACAATTCTGGAGTTTGATGAACCAATTGGATTACTATATGGCAAGGGTAAGATAAATTCTCGTTTACACGACAATGACCTACGATATAAGCAGGTACAGAATAAAATGATAAATGCGCCCCGATGGGCAAGGAAGGAGTATATGAAAATGATCGTTTCGGAAAAAGAGCTTTGTAAATCGAACGAAGCGGACTCGTTCTCCTCGGTGAGACATCGAAAGGTAAGAATCGCGCTTCTTGTTATTGTGGCTGTGCTGATCGCAGCCCTTGCGGGGGCGTGGGCCATGTTCGGCACCCAACTCACGGCGGCTATGACCATCGAGAAGCTGGATGATAATCTTTGGTCTATGGAATACAAGGGAGATTATGGCTTCGATGGATTTCTGGAGCAGGGCGGGGCAAAAAGCGATGCCGAGATGGGAGACTACATCGCCTCATTCCTCTCTCACGGCTTCTGGAAGCCGGACACCTCCACCGCCGGGGGAAACTACGGCTGCTCCACCGTCACGGTGACAAGTCCCGACGGCGCGGCCCTCTTTGGCCGCAACTTCGACTGGGAGGAATGTGACAAAATGCTGGTACATACCGTTCCCAAGAATGGCTATGAGTCCATCGCCACCTGCAATTTGGACTTCTTGGGCTTTGGGGAGGACTGGAAGCCCGATGGAAGCATGGGCGATAAGCTCATGGCACTGGCTTCCGTCTACGCTATCCTGGACGGCATGAACGAAAAGGGCCTGTGCGTGGCTGATCTCATGGTGAGCCACGAGGAGGGTGTCGACCAGAATACTGATAAGCCCGACATTACCATTGTCTCCGGTCTGCGGCTGCTGCTGGACAAGGCGGCGAATGTAGAGGAAGCGTTGGAATTGCTTTCGCAGTATGATATGCACTTTTCCCTGGGCCGTGCCCAGCACTTCTCCCTCTCCGACGCTGCCGGGCGGAGCGTGGCGGTGGAGTGGCAAAACGGCGAGATGGTGGTGACGGACACCCCGGTGGTGACCAACTTCTATCTCCACGGGGATGACGGCACCTCCGGCAGCGGCCAGTCCTATGTGCGGTTTAACACACTCACCCAGCGGCGGGATGCGGCAAAGGGCGTGATGACCGCCGAGGAAGTCCGCGCCTCGCTGGCGGCTGTGGCCCAGAGCAACTTCCCCGGCGAGAACGGCGGGGAGAAGACCTGCTGGAGCTGCGTCTACAACCAGCGGGAATTGACCGCCGCCTTTTACGACACCGAGGACTGGGCGCATCCCTATACGCTGTCATTGCGAAGCTCTGACTGGATTTCCTGAGTTCGTTTTTTCTGCCTTGCATGATTCAGATAAATTCTCAGGTTGCAGAGAATTTGCTGACACTTTTTTTCATGTGTTTATGCTTTTCTTTGTAGTGAATATATATGATATGTTGGTGTTGGATTGGGGAATATTCTGTCATAGTAAAAAACTTAGAATACAAGGGACGGAAGATATGGATAAGGATTACAAAGACTATTTATTTCATGCTAAAGGTGCTGCGAAAGGTACTGTTGTTGGAATTATTGTAGCAATACTATCGGGTATAATCATATTATTAGCTATATAAATATGCATGTGCAAATTTCAGTTTGTCGATTTGATGCTTGACAAGTGAATTATAATAAGAAGAAAGAGATATTGACCCTTGGTGCGTTGATATCTCTTTTTTTGCGAAAGAAAAGACTACTCTGCAATCCTTCATAAAATGAAGAGTAGTCTAATCCAATAACCGAATGGAGGGGGTGCTTCTCCTGTATTTAGGGGGTGCATTAGGGGGTGCTGTTATGAACAGAATTGTTGAAAAAGTTAATTTTCCGATTCCGAAACAGCCGAAAGCAAAAAGAGTATCGGCTCTAAATTTCCACCGTTTCCTTGGACTCTTGAGAAATATATTTCAGAGTAACAGCGTTGTTCTCTGTGACAGGCTTCTTGTAAGATATTCTGATTTTTGAAAAAGAACAGTCATTTGAATTTGTGAAGTACAAGCTTGAACCTTGTTTAATCAGGTTGAAATTATCAATGCCACACAGAACATAAAGTAACAGCTCCCGACCAAAATTGTCGGGAGCCGCTTTATTATGCTGTTTGTGTTTGCTTTGCAATGTCAGCTCTGATAAATATATAGGTACTGACCATAGTTAACTATCTTATGACCTTGTCCGCTGTAATAGAAGTTGGCGGAATAATCTCTGTCGTTATAAGCAGTTATTTTCTTCCAGTTAACAGGATTGTTGCTGGTGATTCCGATTCTTGAATCGCTTGTAAGCTGTTTTTCGATGTGAATAATATTCTTTACCAGAGAACCGTCCTCAAGATAACAGTCGCCGATTACAACTTTTCCGCCCATTGTTACATCGCTTGATTTAAAGCCGTAAGCCTCAGTGGAAACATCGTTGCCTGATTTGCCTGCATAATTGTTTGTGATTTCAACATTATAGAATGTACCGGCGTCATAGTTATTAGTAGCGCTTATGCACTCCAGATGAACACCGCCGCCATATCCATTTGCTCTGTTATTTTTAATTTTGCAATTTTCAACGATAATCCTCATAGCCTTGTTGATTGAGCTTATACCGCCACCGTTGCCTGTAGTGTTGCCGCCTGTTATTGTTCCGTTGTTTGTGCCTGATGAATCTGTTATTTTCAGCTCGTTGCCGTCAAGAACAACAAATACAGAGCCATCGTTAACAGGTGTTGTTTGATTTCTGTTAATTGTGTGGCCGTTGAGGTCAACTGTTATAAAGCTTCTCACATAGAGAGCACCCTTGTTTACAGTGCCATTACCGGTTTTGTATGAAAAGTGCTTTCCTTCGCCGAAGGCTGTTGCGTTGCTGCCCGGAACCTTCTGAGCTGTTACATCTGCATATAGCTTAATTGTTCCGCTATGCTCGTTAACATATGACCATGCTTCTGCAAAGCTTTCAAATACTGTTTCTTTTCCACTGTATTCTTTTACAACAGCAATTTTCTCCTGCTTTTTAATTTCCTTTGCAAAATAGCAGACATTATCAAGTGATTTTTCATTATATACTCTGTAACTGTCACACCTAATAAGCTCGATATTATCAACCGAAGCATTACCTTCATCCAGTTGGATTACGGGAATGTAAAGTGAGGATGAATAATCGCCACCATATTGACAACGATCTTTGTTCATCTGTCCAACAGCAAGATATTTACCGCTTGAGGGGAGCTTGGTGCAAAGGTTCTTTTCCAGGAACTCTCTGAGCGTCAGCTTCTCGTCTGACTCGCAAGCCTTTTTATACTGTGAAATCATATCATTAAGATATTCAAAGTTCTTTGCAAATTCCTCGTTCTTAACGGTGAGATTGCCTGAATAGCTGTGATTGTCAATGTATGTTACCATTTCTTGGTTTACATAATCGTTATTAGCCATAAAGCCTATACGGTTTGCCTTTGCCGTTCCGACTTCTGTAAAGTACTTCTTCCATTCACTTTTATACTTATACTGATCCTTGTACTTAATCTCTTCGTTTACAACATTTTCCTTGTAATATTTATATGCGTCTGCCGCATTGATTTTTCTCTCTGTCTTTTCTTCGCCGTTGAGCTTTCCGTTGAGCAAAAGCTGAAGCTCATCTGCTCTTTCCATCGCCGTATCTTCATCTGTTTTTGCAAGCTCGTTTATATTGATTCTCTCAATAGAGGTGTAAAGTGTGAGAGCAGTGGTGTAATATGTCCAGATTGCCTTGTCGTATTTCTCAACAGTTTCATTGTAAATGTAGTTACCGAAGGAACCTGAGCCTGCAGATGTCATTACAGAATCAAGATTAATTCTGAATGGATTATCCTTCATACCGCCCTGAGTTTTGCCTGCCATATACTGAGTGCATTTTTCGATTCCTTTTCTGAGGTCCTGTACATCCCTGTCGTCAATATCCATGATTGCCTTGAGAGCCTTGTCTGCCGCCTGCTGTTTCTTCTCGATTTCAGCTGAGTCTGCGCCGTCTTTCTTGGCCTTTGCCAGTTCATATCTTGCATTTGCTAAATTTGTTATTTTTGCATTGTGCTTATCGTACATACGGATAAGCGTGTTGATGCTCTTGTTGAAGTCCTCGTTCTTTAATTCCTTAACCAGACCTTCAATTGCATTGAGCTGTTCTCTCACCTTATCAAGCTGAACCTTTATTTCCTCTATTGAGGGAGATTTTACTGCTCCGCTTGGATCCTGCTCATTTAATATGTCTGAGATAAGTCCCATACCGAATTCAAACAATGAAGCTATGCATTTTCCGTATGGAATAAGACCAAGAGATGTTTTAACTGCCGTTACAAAGTCGCCCTGAGCGACGCTTATTGTCGCATTCACAAGACCTGTAACTGTCTTTTCATCATTTGCCTGCACCGCCTTCAGTGCGTTGTTCGTATTTTTGTGCAGGCTTGCACTGACTGTTGTCTGGGCTGTTGCCGCCGACGCTGAGGTAATTGTCATTGTTGTGAACGATGTGAGTGCTACAGCCGTAAGAGCAATTGCGATAAGTCTTCTTTTGATTGTTCCTGTCTGCTTTTTCATAATTATACCACCTTTTAGTTATTTAAGTTATTTTGGTTTGTTTGTTTTTCTAAGGAGCTTTTGTCTGTTCCTTATCTTGTGACTACAGTATAACAGGGCGACTGTGACAAGATACGGACAAAAAAACAGGGAATTTTAAAAATATTTGCGAATATTTAAAAATCTGCGAAATTTTGCGAATTAAAAAATTCAGGACTTTAATTCATCTCATTGCTGTTACTGTATTCGGTAGTGTTGATTTTCTAAAGATAAATCCTCGTTATTGAACTTTGAAATTTCTTGTGATAAAATCTATAAAGGTGGTGCGTATATGAACAGAGGCTTTAAAGATATCAAGTTAATATGCTTATTGACAATTTTAATCTTTTGCGTTTTTCTATTTGGTTGTTCTGAGGATAAAGCAAAAACAAAGCCTGCCTCCGAAAAACAAAGTACGACTGAAAAAACTGATAATGATGATTTTACTCTTCTTATTTATATGTGCGGAAGCTCTCTTGAGAGTAAGAACGGCTCTGCATCAGACGATATTTCCGAGCTGTTAAGTGCAGAAATTCCCGATAAAGTTAATGTTGTGCTTGAAACAGGCGGCTCTTTGAGATGGAAAAAACACGGTATTTCGAGCGATAAACTGCAGAGGTATGAGGTGTCTGACAATAAGCTTGTACTTCTTGAGGAGAGTAAACTATGCTGTATGGGTGAATCCTCAACGCTTAAGGACTTCATTGACTGGGGGATAAAAGAATTTCCGTCTGAAAGGACTGCACTGATTTTATGGGACCACGGCGGAGGATTCCTCAAAGGTATTTGCAAAGATGAGATGTACAATAATGACTGGCTGACGATGCAGGAGTTTGATGAGGCACTTTCAGAAAGCACTTTTTCCGGAAGCTTTGAATTTATAGGATTTGATTGCTGTCTTATGGCGAATTACGAAACAGCGCTGACGGTATCAAAATATGCTGATTATATGATAGCATCAGAGGATGATGAGCCGACAGGCGGCTGGGACTACAAGGCTGTTGCAGAATCTCTCGGTGCAAAAAGTTTTTATGATGTTATTCTGAACAGCTACGAAAAGTCTCATCATGACATTGATAATTACACTCTTTCGGCAATTAAGCTTACTGAGTTCGACAAGGTAAAAGCCGTATTATCGCAATGTATTGACAAAGCCGAAAGAAGTAACAACAAGCTTATTATGTCAAAAGCAGTTCAGGAGTGTGAAAGCTTCGGTTCGTCAATTGCATATTTATATGATTTCGGCGATATTGCAGATTACTTTGATGTTGATTATGATTTCAGCAGAATAATAAAAGCTGTGAAATCCGAAACAAAAAGTAACATCTCGGGGTTGAATATATGTTTTCCTTCCGATGATGAAAAAGCTCTTGAAAATTATCTGATGATTTCAGAGGACAAAAATTACTGCGATTACCTCAGAAATAGTTATTAAGTCAACAGGGGACAGATATATGGAAAATCTCAATAATAACATTGAACTTAATATCGGGTTGCTCTGGTTTTCGGCTGTAATTACGCTGTTTATGTTTTTGGGAGTGGTGACTGACAAAACACGGAGCAGACCGTTTATGAAGTGCTTTACAGCCTTGCTTGCGACAAATATTCTTATGCTTCTCGGCGAAAGCGGATTGTGGATTTTCGGAGGTTTACCCGAAAATGTTCCGCTTTTAAAATTATGTGCGTTTCTTTCCTTCGGTTTAGGAGCGGTACTTGAAGTTTTGTATGCTTATTGCCTGATAGGCTTTGTCAGAGAACGGCAGAAAATATCGTGGAAATATGCGAAAGTAATTGCAGTTATCGGCGCAGTTTATCTTTGTATTGTTGTAATTTCCCTGTTTAACGGAATGCTGTTTGACTTTGACTCAAACGGATATTATGTTGACGGAGAGTATTACTTTATAGTGAGATTTCTTGATTTCATTATCCTGCTGCTTGAAATTTTTATGGTAATCAGATTCTGGAAAATACTCACACTAAAAGGCACGATTTCTCTGCTTTCGTTCAGCGTACTGCCATTGCTTACAATGCCGTTGCTTTCATGCTGGGACCCGACTCCTCTGTATATGGCAACCACGGTTTCTTTGCTTTTGATTTATATGCTGTTCCGAGGAGAGCTGACACGACAGCTTTCGGAAAAGGAAATTCAGCTTGTTGAAAAAAACAGGGAGCTTGCGCAAAAGGAACGGCTGATTACCGAAAACCGCATTTCAACAATGATAAGTCAGATACAGCCGCATTTTATATATAACACCCTCGGAACAATACATCAGCTGTGCCTTGAACAGCCCGAAAAGGCGGCGGAATTAACACGCAGTTTTTCTCAATATCTGCGAGGAAATTTCAGCGAGCTTAACAACAGCGTGCCTATTCGTTTTTCACAGGAATTGAATCATATAAAATGTTATATGAGCATAGAGCAGGTTCGCTTTCCCGACATTCAGACAGAATACGATTTGAAAGCTGAAGATTTTAATCTGCCTGCGCTTTCGGTTCAGCCGCTTGTTGAAAACGCCGTAAAGCACGGACTTATGGGACTTGAAAGCGGCGGTAAAATAACCGTATCTACTTATGAAACCGATACAGATTACTGCGTGTGTGTAAAAGATAACGGAGTAGGCTTTGATAAAACAGCCTTTTATGATAAAAAGAAGCATATCGGTATTGAGAATATCCGTGAAAGACTTACTGCTATGTGCGGCGGTACTCTGACGGTTGACAGTGTTTTAGGCAAAGGCACAACTGCCGTCATCACTATTCCAAAGGAGGAAGCAATATGAGAGCATTGACTGTAGACGACGAGCAGATTATGCTTAATGCATTGACTTCGGCTGTAAAGGAGTCGCCCGATATATCGTCTGTTGCACAGTTCACATCCTGTACGGCAACTCTTGAGTGGGCAAAAACCAATCCGATTGATATTGCATTTCTCGATATAAGTATGCGTGGAATGGGCGGACTTGCACTTGCAGAAAGACTGCTTGAAATTCAGCCAAACTGCAAGATTGTTTTCTGTACAGGCTTTTCGGAGTATGCGGTGGAGGCTTTTAAAATTCATGTTTCGGGTTATCTTTTAAAGCCGATTACGGCAAAGGCGGTTCAGACTGAAATTGACCACATAAAGCAGGAAAAAGCCAAGGAGAAAACCACATACAAGCTGTTGACGGTTAAATGCTTCGGGAATTTTGAGGTGTACGCACAGGGAAAAATTCTTAACTTTAAGCGGTTAAAATCAAAAGAACTGCTTGCAATTCTGGTTGACCGCAGAGGTGCGAGTATGACGGCAAAGCAAATCTGTTCTATAATGTGGAGTGCTGTTGATGATGACAGTAAGCATATGACATATATGCGCCAGTTGTTTTTTGATTTGCGAAATGCTCTTCGTTATGCAGATGCAGAGGAGGTTCTGCAGCAAAACGGCTACAACTATTTTCTTAATACTGAGCTAATTGACTGCGATTATTTCAGTTATCTGCAAACAGGGGAGCCAAGGTTTCACGGCGAGTATATGATGCAGTACAGCTGGGCAGAATCAACCTGCGCAGGTCTGATGCAAAATAACAACTGAAAAATTATTGAACACGGTTGGGCAAAAGCTCAACCGTTTTTATTTTTTTATTGAAAAACACGTGAATGTGTCACGCATTTGTCACACCCTGTATGTTAAAATAAGAAATAACAGATGATATATACCCGAAATTTTATAAATATTGAACATTTGTCCGTATTTTGTCATAGTGGGTATGTTATCATCAGTACACAAACTTAAATTAAATTCATTAACGGAGGAAATTATTATGAACATTTTTGAAACAATTCCGGCATACGATTACGTTATTGCAGTCACAGGCGTGTTGGGCGTGATACTGGGTATTGCTCAGCTTGGTGCAAAAAGGTGTATCGGTATTATGAAAATCGACCAATACACAGGAGAAAGTGCAGTCAGATTTGCCGTTGTATCTTCTGTAATTTACATACTGGGCGGAATATTAACTGCCGCAGCACCGTTTGCAGTAAGCTACATTAATTCGCAGAATTTCGGTTTCAGCCTGCCCACACTGCTTCCAAGCTGGATTCTGATTGCAGTAACTGCAGTGGTATTAATTGCGCAAGCTTCAATTCTCAAGAAAAAGCTTTAATACAGCTTTGACAATAAACCATAAAAAGGAGGCTTTAAAATGAAAACAAATTTAAAAAGAATGGTGGCGCTGTTGCTTGCTGTGATAACCTGCCTTAACATTGCGGCGTGTTCAAATGCGCCGTCGTGGGACGGAAAATGGGAGATTACAGACGCTGACTATGAAAATATGAAGATTGCAAAAGTAATATCCACCGAAAATGACGGAACAAGATATGTAACTCTTTCCGCTGAGGATATAAGCTACAAATCAGAGGTCAAAAGCGACAGTGTTCGTGTGGTTGCCTATCCTGTTTCAAAGGCAAGCGTTGAGTCACTAAGTACTAATGATACTGCACAAAGCAGTGAAGAGCTTTTCAAGGAAACCCTTATTGAGGGCGTTACCGCTGAGCGAAAGGACGACAAAACGCTTGAGCTTAGCTTTAAAGAGCCTGAGTACGATTACTACTGTATGTATCTGTACTATGTGCATAAGGAGGCGGTTGACGGTAAGGCGTTTGTCTTGGGATTTGACAACATCAGTCTTGAAGAAAGCACCACGCCCGAGGCAAAAATAACGACAAAGCTTAAAAACGGTCAGGAAAACCCGACCTTGGAATTAAAGCTTACAAATGCAAAAGCTTCTGAAAAAATAAAACCCGAAGATATAACCTTATCAGGTGCATTTGAAAATCTGAAAGCAACCGCTGTAACATCAGACGGTGACACTATTACAATCAAGACCGAGGGCGAGGTTGAGGTAACCTCTGCCGCATACGGATATGTTCAGCTTTCGGAGAATGCTACAGATGCAGGAGCAAAAATTCTTGCAATGCTCGAGGTTGATAATCTTGACGCATTTATTGATGCAGAATCCTTTGCACTTGAAAACGGACTTCTGAGCTTTGATGTTGATGTTTACGGCAAAAACCTTGAAATTTCAGACGATGAGCTTGCACCTCTTGTAACGCTTGAGGGTTATAAGGTTGACAGCGTAAAAATCAGTGATGACAAAACCTCATTCAGGCTTTATGTAAAGACGGATAAATCAAGCATTGATGATGCAGTAAGTGCTCTAAACGGCAAAGCGCTCGAAATCGACTCAAAGGCAGTCGGCGGCGACGGAATATATGTTGAGATTACGGCAAGCTGTTCATCACTCGGCGGCGTAATAAAAACACTTGATAAGCCGGAGGGCGACTCGGACAAATTCAAGGCGACAGCACAGCTTTTTGCACGCAACGGCGAGCTTAAGGAGCTGTCGAAGTCTGATATAAAGTTCAGCGGTGATTTTGAGGGCGCAGAGGTGACCTCTGTTAAAAATACCGACAACGGCTGTGACATTGAATTTACATTCTCCGCAGACAAGAACAGGACTATATTTAACGGCTATGCAGAGATTTCAGAGGGCAAGCTTGTTGATTTGTGGGGAACAAAGTCAGATAATAACAGCGCAGGACTTTCCTATGCCTTTGAAACGAGCAAGGCCGGCGGAAATGCTATTGATAATCTTGTAGAAAAATTCTCGAATTATTCGTCCGAAGATTTAATCAATGATATTGTCAATATTGCTACAATTATTCAGTCTGTCTCGCTTTCAGAGTTTTATTCCGGCGACTTTGTCGGGGCGATTTTCTCACTGTTGGGTGTTGATTCAGGCTCTGACGGAGAAACTGCACAGATTCTGTCAATCGTCACCGACATCAAGACAATGGTTAATAACCTCGACTGCGAGATAAAGGACTTAAAAAGCACAGTTGAGGAATACGGCGATGATATAATATCCGAATCAAAGAAAAACACTCTGATAGCGTTGGAGAGCAAGTGGAGTGCTTTCAATACAAACTATGTTGAAAAGCTTGACAAAACCGTTAATTCATACATTTCAAATTGCCGCAGATCCTTGGTGGATTATATCCGATCCGGCCATGGAGATGAGCTTAAGCTCTATTACGACGAGGAAGGCAAATTAGCTATACCCGATAAAAACAATACAGCCTACAGCGTGGACGCCAAGAAGATTGATACAAGCAAAACAGTAACAATCAAGCTTGATGATGACACCTTCCAATCCTGTGATGATGTATTCGGCAAAAAGGGATTTAAATACAGCGACGAACTTGTAAAGGCGCTAAAGACAGACCTTGGCAATGCGGTTAAGAAGATGAATGAAAACGGAGATAAATCCATTGAATATACCGATGATACAGGAGAGATACTCTACGGCTATATTTATATGCAGTTGTCATTCAAGAATCTTACAAGCGATTTTATGAACAACATCAGAAATGATTATGTAAACTTCTGCAAGCAGATTTACGAGGGGCAAGCTATACTTAATACCTTCGATGAAATGATGAAGTACAAGTATAATTTCCAGTCGGAAGCAAAGCAGGATATGGAAAACATAAGAAAATCCCTTGTAGTAATGCTTTACAATTACGGCATTACAGCAAGCTTAGTGGAAAAATATGATACATCAACAGACAACAAAGATATAACCGAGGCTAATCACAAGGCGATTGATTACATAAAAAATAACGATGGTTTATATGATGAACCTGAGGGGTATTCATATTGCTATGTTGTAAACAGACCCATTACATTGCGTGTAAGCGGTGTTAATTATGATATGCAAATCAAAACCAAATTTACCGATGGTTATTTGACGTTAACACATTGGCAATATGATAGCTATGAAGATAACGGAACAGACGCTTATGTTTATTACTCCCTTTACCATGACGGTAAGGAATCTGTGTATGAAGACCCTGTTACACATATGCGTACTGTATCTCAAATGCCTAAAGGTGTTTACTTCCTTATTAATCGCAGTACATACAGTGAGGATAAAACAGATCTGTTTTCAAATAATATACTCTCATCAAAGGATTTGAAGATGATGAAAGCGCGCTTTAACAGTCTTAAGTCAAGCAATAGGTTTGTGTCCTACAAGGATATGACCTTTGGCGAGTATATGACAAGCGGCAAGTTGATAAATGCTCCGTCAAAATATATGGTGCATCAGGTTGAAGCGGAAGATGCGGTAAACGGTTATACTGTAAAACCGACAAAAATATTGACCTCGGGCGTTCTGGAAAAGGAGCTTCCCCTTGACGGCTCACGCACATTGAAGTGTAACAAAGACGGATTAACTTCCGGATATAGGCTAGAATTAGATAAATCGGAACAACGCTTTAAATACGGTGGAGGATACTATTTTACTCCGGGTAAGGAATACAGTCTGATCAATCCGGATTCATCAGACTATGACAGCAAGGCGTCAAAGGAATACTTCCAAATACACAAGGAATATGACGCAACCGTTTATGACCTTGAAACCGATTCAATGAAGAACAATTATGTTGTGCTGCAGGCGGCTCTTTACTTAGAATCACATTTTTACTGGAAGTGTCACGAGGGCGCATACTTCTACAACACAAATTACAGAGAGCCTTATTTCATCTTCCCGATAGGATAACTCAAAATTTATAATTAAAATTGCAAAAGGAGAAGTCTGATGAGGGCTTCTCCTTTTGATAGAAATGTTTTTACCTAAAATTAACAAAAGAAATCCCCCTATACAAAAAGAAATTTGCATAGGAGGTATTTATTGTATTTCCGTATTTTATATGTTATACTCAAGAAAAAGAAAGGTGTGATGCTAAGATGAAAACAACAAAGATATTATCATTATTGCTTACTGCTGTGATTCTTACTTCAACAGTATTTTCGGTTACAGCGTTTGCAACGGCAGACGACGGTACTTACAAAAACTTCAAATATACTGTCACCGATGAAAATTCAGCAGTAATCAGCAAATATACCGGCAACGAAGCCTCGGTAGAAATACCGGAATCCATTAACGGCTATCCTGTTACCGAAATCGGGGACAGTGCCTTTAAGGGTAATTTTTCTCTTAAAAATGCAGAAATCCCTAACGGCGTAAAAATCATTGGCGATTACGCATTCAATGACTGCACAGGACTCGAAAGCGTCAATATACCCGAAAGTGTAGAAAAAATAGGTAAATCGGCTTTTTTCTATTGCACAAGGTTAGAAAATGTCAATGTGTCTGACGGTATTAAAACAATCGGCGATGGTGCTTTCTTTGGTTGTTACAGCCTGAAATCCTTTAAAATTACCGAAAGCGTAAATTCAGTCGGCGAGTATGCGTTTGGCAGATGCAGTGAGCTTAAAAGCGTTACTGTTGAAAACGGCATTAAGAGCGTCAGCAATCAGATGTTTGCAGACTGCACCTCACTTAATGAAATAGTATTGCCGAACAGTATTGAAAGCATTGGAAGAAGAGCCTTTTTAAACTGCTCAGCATTAGAAAGTTTTGAGTTGCCAGACAGTATTGATACAATAGCCGACTATGCGTTTTACGGCTGCTCCGGGATTAATAACCTTTCAATTTCGGCAAAAACAATAGGCGATTATGCTTTTTCACTTTGCAGTCAGCTTGAAAGCGTGAGCTTTTCGGATAATCTTGAAACAATCGGTGACGAGGCTTTCAAAAGCACCTGTTTGTCAGAAGTATCCATTCCGTCCGCTGTTTCCGATATTGGTGAAAGGGCATTTGCAACAAATAAAATTGAGAAAATAAATGTAGAAGAAGATAATCAGTACTACACTTCAATAGACGGTGTGCTGTTTAATAAATCGGAAACAGAAATTATTGATTATCCAAATTATACAGGAGCTGACTCTTACGCTGTTCCTCAAAGCGTTACAAGCATCGGCGAATACGCTTTCGGCGGTGATATTCCGTCATTAAAGACTGTTATTATTCCTGATACCGTTACCGAAATAGGAAACGGCGCTTTTATGGATTTCTATGGCTTGGAATATATTGATATTCCGACTTCCGTAACAGAAATCGGTGACAACGCTTTTAACGGATGCTCACAGCTTGCTTCAATAACAATTCCAAATTCCGTAACGGAAATCGGAGATTCTGCTTTCCGCTATTGCAGCAGTCTGCAATCCGTCAGCCTTACAGAAGGTCTGAAGAGTATCGGCGACTATGCTTTCAGCGGAGCTTATGAGCTTTCAAATGTTACACTGCCGAACAGCTTAAATGATATTTCTCCTACCGCATTTTTTTACTGCGAAAACTTTTGCGAATACCTGACAGATGCCAGCAATCCATATTTTTCGGTTACAGACGGAGTGCTTTACAGCAAAGATAAAACCGCACTTGTATCATATCCGTTTGGCAAAAAAGGTAATGAATATTCAGTGTTGTCGGGAACAAAATCAATAGGCGACTACGCAATAGTCAGCAATAATCTTGACAGCGTATATTTACCGCAGAGCGTTGAAAAAATCGGAAAGGACAGTGTTGGGTATATTACGGACTTCACCTCTGACACTTGTGTTATTAAGCCTGATTTTATGATTTACGGTGCAATCGGAAGTGCCACAGAAGCATACTGCCTTGAAAATGACCTTGCTTTCTTTACCGATAAACCGAGTCAGAATATAGATGTAGTATCTTTGAATGCAGGTGAAAGCGCAACATTCCGTATTGAAAACGCAAATCCTGAAAATGTAGTGTATTCCACAAGTGATAAATCTATTGCCGACGTTGACAGCAACGGTAACATTACCGCTAATTCAAAGGGAACAACACAGATTATTGCAAGCGTTGGCGTAATGAATTTCTTGTGCTCGGTAAATGTTAATAAAGGCGTTGCACAGCCGTCAGACTATATATATTCAGGCTTTGATACAAGCACCTACAGCCCGATAACCAAGCAGATTTATCAGGACTGGGAAGACGCATATTACAGCTTTAATAAGCCGAACCCTCCTACAAGACTTGATAATCCTGCAATCTACTGCTATACAACATCTGAATATATCCCGATTATGGCAATTCTTGTGGGCGGCTCCTATCTTGATACCACAATTGAGCAGATGGGCGAGGATTACCACCAGTACGAAACAATAGCTGACAATCTTTCAATGGAACTGAACCGATACAACGCTAATGCTGATATGCTCCTTTACTCCGGCACTGATGATGTAAGCTCAATCACAGGCAAGACATCTTCTTTAAAAGATATGAAAGATGCAATCGGCAAATCGTATGTTGACGGCGGAGTTGTAAGCACATCGGTAGACCACGGTGTGGCTGACCATTTCGGAGACGGTATTTATCATACTGTGCTTGAAGTTTACGCTCCAAAGTCAGCAATCAAGGGCGCATATATTTCAAAAATGTCAGACTTTGAGTTAGAATACGAATATTTGCTTGATAAAAATCTTGAATATCAGGTTATTGATGCCGGCGTAAGAAATGTTACTTTCACAGGCTATACCATAGAAGAACCCACAACCAGAGTTGAAAGATATATTAAACTGAGAATTGTTGACAACTCAAAGCCTGACGAGCCTTCAACCACCGAGCCGACTTCGAGTACTGTTGAGCCGTCAACCTCTGCTACAGAAGCAACAACACAGCCGGAAACACAGGCTGCGGAACAGACCAAACCTACACAGCCGACAACAAATCCGTCAGATGCTCCTGTTGCAACCGGTGACAATGCTTTTGCTTACTGTGTGCCGGCACTTCTGATGCTTGCCGCAATATCGGTATGTATATACATGAAGAGAAAAAACGGTGATAACGGATAAAGATTTGTAAAAAACTGCGATTTCTATTTTTATTATAACTCAACCGGAAAATGAATATTTCATATCCGCAAGCGGCAGTAGAGTAAACTGTCGCTTGTTTTTCTGTACTGTAAAAGATTTTCAAAAAAGGAGAATTTTGAGGACTTTTCCTTTTTTACAGAAAAAATTTAAAAAAAGTCTTATAAATTCAAAAAAAGTTTAGTTTTTTGTCCCTGTTTTGTCATACTCCTGTCT
>DXYG01000033.1 GCA_019415925.1 Clostridiales bacterium | reverse complement strand
GGCAGCGTCAGATGTGTATAAGAGACAGTAATAAGCTACAGTAATAATATTGAATTAAGAATTAAATTATGATATAATATCAAAATAATCAAAATATAGCGAGGATAATTTATGTTCTACAAAATGATTGAGAATAAATGTGAAGAATGGTACAACTCTGAATTTTGTACCGTAAACAATATAATTGAATATATAATAAAAATAGGTCAGATGAGAGATGCGCAGATTGATGCAATAAAAATATATCTGTTCCTAAAAATCTGTTGTAGAAGTAAACCTTTAGAGATTTTATTTAGGCAAGGTGAGTTCAACTCTATCGATCTGAATAAAATAGAGTTATCAACTGACACTCGCAAATATTTGGAAGAAAAACCTGCAGCTACTGCGTTGTTTGAATACTCTCGGCTGAAAAATGATAAAGGTGAACAGGTCTCGGAAAAACTTGAAGAGCAGATTAAGAAAGAGCCGACAAGTATTGATTATGATAAATTTTTCCACAATATCTTTTACGGAGTTACTTATACAGATTATTTATTTAGCTTACCAATGGGCGCAGGAAAAACTTACCTGATGGCAGCGTTCATCTATCTTGATTTGTATTTTGCGCTTAATGAACCGACAAATCCTGCGTTTGCTCATAACTTCATTATATTTGCTCCTTCCGGACTAAAATCTTCTGTAGTGCCAAGCCTTAAAACTATACAGAATTTTAATCCCGCATGGATTATTCCTGAACCTGCCGCCACAAAAATCAAGCGTATGATTTCCTTTGAAGTATTAGATCAGGGAAAAACAGCAAAAAAATCAAATAAAACAAAAAATCCGAATGTTCAAAAAATTGCAAATCATCAGCCTTTTGCTGAACTGTTCGGTTTAGTTGCAGTTACAAATGCTGAAAAAGTCATTCTTGACCGTATCAAAGAAAAGGACGGACAGATCAGCTTATTTGAGGAAAGCGATGACGAAAAGGACAGACAAGCCAATGAATTACGCAACCTTATAGGTAAATTACCATCATTGTCAATTTTTATCGATGAAGTTCATCATGCTGTTAGTGATGAAATCAAACTGCGTGCAGTTGTTAATAAATGGGCGCAAAACAACACAGTGAATTCTGTCATCGGTTTTTCAGGTACTCCTTATCTGGAAAAAGTTGAAAAATTTGAAGTTTTAGATTCTCTCTCAATCGGTACGGCAGAAATCACAAATATTGTTTATTACTATCCACTTATTGATGGAGTTGGTAATTTTTTGAAATGTCCTGTAGTTAAAATTGTAGATATTGCTGACAGCAGTTTGATTATCGAAAAAGGTGTTAGGGAATTTCTTGATACATATAAAGATACTGTTTATGCAGACGGACTGACTGCTAAACTCGGCATTTACTGCGGTACTATCGAAAAATTAGAAGAAGTTGTTTATCCTTTAGTATCTCGTATTGCAACCGAATATGGACTTGGCACTGATACGATTCTCAAATTTCATAGGGGTAATAAGCAGTACAAGATACCTGTGGATAGCCAAATGCAGTTCGAAATTCTGGATAAATCCATATCACGTATTCGTATAGTATTGCTTGTTCAGATAGGTAAAGAAGGCTGGGATTGTCGAAGCCTTACTGGGATAATATTATCTCAAGAAGGGGACTGCCCTACAAATATGGTTTTACAAACCTCTTGTCGCTGTTTGCGCCAAGTAATAAAAGAAAATTCTGAAACGGCACTCATTTATTTAAATGAAAGCAATGCGGCAAAATTGAATATGCAGCTTGAAAAACAGCACCATATAACACTTAAGGAATTTTCCTCTGCTAATAACGAAAAAAAGCCACTAAAAAGATATAACAGAATGACATATTTAAAACTGCCGAAAGTTGATTTTTACCAGCTAAAAATCAACTATGATACGCTTACTGTTGAAAAAGCTGACCCTAAAAGAGATATTGCAGTTTCAGCTGATTCAGCACAGAATAACATTAGCATTATCAAAACAACAGACCTTTCGATGGATAAAAGTAAAACCAGTATAAGCGTTGACGATACAGAATACGGTAACGAGCCTGCAACATTCATCACTTGGATATATGGAATAATGAAGGGCGGTTTTGGTTCGCCCACCATCGAGGAACTGATGATTTATGAAG
The DNA here is from genome assembly GCA_019415925.1 of Clostridiales bacterium. Lineage (GTDB taxonomy): Bacteria > Bacillota > Clostridia > Oscillospirales > Acutalibacteraceae > Ruminococcoides. The sequence continues at coordinate 23,627 of DXYG01000033.1, read as the reverse complement.
AACAGTTGCAAATAGTATTTCAGAAGATTACATACGAAAAGAACGGTTCTCGTTATTATAGTTCAAAATATAATCGTAAATTAGTTGAAGCTAATATCCGTAAGGCTTTCTGTGATAAGTTGGACTTTAATACCACAGAGGAACTGATACCAAAAGAAGCGAACCTTTTGAATATCGCAAACTTCACTCCCAAAGTTTATACTGATAAGCCACAGGACTACTATCCTGAACAAAATATTGTCGAAAATATTATTTTAGATGATAAAGGCAAACTTAAAATAGATGCTAAAACTCAAAAATTGATTGAATTAGCAGAAGAAACAGGAAATCAGGCTATCGCAGACGCTTTGAAAGCACAGAACACATCGCACATTAACAAAAATTGCTCGTTCCATTATCTGCCTTATCACACCGACAGTGGCTTTGAGCAAACTTTCTTAAAAGAGGTTTTGTCTTTTGATGAGATAGAAAAGCTCGGTCTGGAAGTTTATTATAACGGCGACAGAGCTATGACTGAGTTTAAGATTAAGTGTTATAAGAGAAGCGGCGGCAAATGGAGCTATATCGGTATTTATACGCCCGACTTTCTTATTATCAAGCGTAAAGATGGTAAAATCCACAAGATTATCATTGTAGAAACAAAAGGCGAGATTTACGCAAAAGATCCTACATTCAAGGATAAGAAAACATTTATGGAAACCGAATTTTCAAAGCAAAATAACGCCGTATACGGTTACGAGCGTTTTGATTATCTGTATTTGGAAGATACGCTACCTGAAAAAGATAGAATATTGTTGACTCATAAGAAGATATGTGGTTTTTTTAAGGAGGAGTAATATTGGATTTCGTGGATTATAGGGAAAAACTTGGGATAGGTTTTTGCGATAAGGAAAAATTTAAATACTTTAAGGTGAAAATTTTTAATATTTTGAATACGGTTTCTAATGATTGTTATTCGGAATGTATAGACATGGAAGAATATTATACATTTTGCAATATAACAGGAACGCCTATTAACACTGATTATTGCTATGATTATCATCAAAAGTACCGCTTTGAACATTGTCTATCAATTATTGAACGAACTAACTCTCTTAATGAGTTTCTTTCCTATTATGTTGCGCTCGTAAATTCTGTAAAAACAGAAAAGTATTCAGAGGATGCGTGGAAAAGATCTAACTTTTCAAATTTGCTTTGTAAAATGCTCGATGAATCACATATCCTGTTCGATTTATTAGAGAATGAAGGAGAATACTTCATTTTTCCAAAAGGTGCAAAGGAACTTGATGATGCACTTGTGTCTGAACCGCTTGAATGGCTTAATGATTATCCTAACTCACGCAAAACCTATGTAACCGCATTAAAACAATATTCTGAAGGCATTTATATTCGTGATGTTGCAGACAACCTTAGAAAGGCACTTGAAACATTCCTTCAAGAATTTCTTGGCAACACTAAAAATCTGGAAAAGAACAAGAATGAGATATGTAAATATCTTGGTGAACAAGGGGTGGATTCCGGTATTTCTGGGCTATTTCAATCCTTGATAAATTCATATAAAAATATCAATGATCGTATTGCTAAACACAATGACGCTGTTGATGAAAAATTGTTGGAGTTTTTGCTTTATCAAACTGGTGTTCTTATTAGAATGGTTATATCCATCAAAAAATCGGAGGAATAAATATGAAACGAGATATGGATTTAGTAAGAGAAATCTTACTTCAAATTGAAAAGCAGTATATATCAACAGCTATTTATGATCTCGAAATTCAAGGTTACGATATGCCAACAGTTGCTTATCATTGCAAAATTCTTTATGATGCAGGGCTAATTTCCGATTACAAGGCTCAATATGCTGATGGCGATATTTATTATTTTGAAGTAAGTGCCCTCACTTGGGAAGGCAACGACTACTTAGACAAGATACGTGACAACTCTATTTGGAGAAAAACCAAAGATACAATAACGCAAAGAGGGCTTCCTCTTGCGTTGGATACAATAAAAACCGTCGCAACGGCTTTTATTACCGCAGCCGTAGAGGGTGTCGCAAATTCCATACTTAAAAACGGGGGAAAATAAAAAATGCCGATTAAATATGTATCTTTTATACCAGAGACGGTAGAAGGGCAAGCTGTGCTTGGTAATTTTAACAGAATACTTAAATACAAGGGCGCTGATGAAGTTTCTATGACACTCCAGCGTGGTATGCCTTTATATGAAATGGAAAAGCAGGAAACCGTGGGCGAAAATGCTGACGGTAATATGGTTATTCGCGGCGAATGTGTTTCTGCGTGTGCTTACTTAAAAGAACAAGGAATTCAGGTTGACCTTGTATATATTGATCCGCCCTTTGCCAGCGGTGCAGACTATGCAAAGAAAGTATATATTCGCCGCAACCCGAAAGTCGCAGAAGCTATTGCAAAAGCCGAACAGGAGCTTGACATTGACGAGTTAAAAGCCTTTGAGGAAAAGATGTACGGCGATGTCTGGGATAAGGAAAAGTATCTCAACTGGATGTATGAAAACCTTATGGCGATTAAATCTGTAATGAGCGAAACGACATCTATTTATGTGCATCTTGATTGGCATATTTGTCATTATGTGAAAATACTGCTTGATGAAATTTTTGGAGAACAAAATTTTCGCAATGAAATTGTATGGTCATATACAGGTGGTGTTTCCCCTAAAAGAGATTTTTCTAAAAAACACGATGTAATTTATCGATATGCTAATTCTGAAGATTTCACGTATAATCCAGTCTATGAAGAATATTCTGAAACGACGCTCAAAAGATATGATAAAGTAGACGAGAATGGAAGAAGGTATAAAATCACTTATTTTGAAGGACGAGAAAATCGCAGTTACATGAAAGAAGGGAAAGAACTTGATGATGTTTGGAGCATTTCTAAAAGTTCAGATCAGTCTTTAGATTCTGCTTTTTCTTATGCAACTCAAAAACCTGAAAGATTATTATCATACATCATTCAGGCTTCTTCCAACGAAGGTATGCTTGTTGCCGACTTTTTCGGTGGTAGTGGTGTAACTGCCGCTGTTGCAAATAAACTCGGTCGCAAGTTTATTCATTGTGATATCGGACTCAACTCTATTCAAACCACCCGTGACCGTTTGAAAACAGACGGCGCAGAATTTGATGTTCTTGAAATTAAAGACGGCGTTCAGCTCTATCGCAACCCTGTTCAGACAATGGATAAAATCAAGTCACTTATCCCTGGGCTGAAAAACGAGGATTCTCTTGACTCATTCTGGGAAGGCTCTATCTCTGACAGTAAAATGGGAACTATTCCGGTTTATGTTCCGAACTTAATGGACAGCAGTTCAAAACTGCTTGATAAGGTTATGATGAACAGAATTATTCATCAGGCTATCCCCGATTTAGACAGCAATATCAAGAAAGTAATCGTCTATTACATAGATATTACCGATGAAGCGGAAATTCAACAGTTTATCAAAGAAGATGACAGTACTACTATCGAAATAGAGTTGAGAGACCTGAAAGAAGTTCTTGATGATGTTGTCATCGGCGATTATACAGAATTCCACACTGAAGAAATACACGACGACATCTTTGACGGATATGTTGTTACCATTGATAAATTCATAAGCGACCGTGTGATTTCAAAAATAGTTGAGTTTAACCAAAAAGCACTCCTTAATTCCACGGCAAAGAAACCCTATAAGCCGATTGAAATCAGCGAGGAAGGGTTGGAACTTATTGAGTTTTTGAGCGTTGATTGTACTGCAATAGAAGGTGAATGGCATTCCGACCGTGAAATCAAAATTGATAAAAACGGTTTTGTTATCGTAAACGGAACTAAAACAAAGGACTTCTGGGACGGTAAAATACGCAGTGAACAAAAACCGCTTCGCCTGAAAATCCGCAATATCTGCGGCGATGAAACGATTTGGGAGGTTTGATAAATGGCTCAAAACGTTACATTATACAATCTTCTTATTTCTTGTCCTGAAGATGTTAAAGATGAGGTTGCTTTAATTGAATCCGCTGTTGAAGAATTCAACGAACTATACGCTGAACCTTTAGGCATAACAATAAAAACTCGGCATTGGAGCAAAAGTTCTTATGCTCAGTCAGGTGGAAAACCACAAGCATTATTAAATGAACAGTTCATAAACAAATGCGATGCTGCCGTTGCAATTTTTTGGACTAAATTCGGCTCTCCCACAGATGAATATGGTTCCGGAACAGAAGAAGAAATTGAGATTATGCTTCAATCCGGGAAACAAGTATTTATGTATTTTTCGGACAAACCTATTTCTCCTTCACAGATGAATGACGACGGCTATAAGAAGATTCAGGCTTTCCGTGAAAAATATAGAGATCGAGGTGTTTATTTTACATATTCTTCGAATGATGAATTCAAAAAACTGTTTTTTGCTCACCTTTCAATGTATTTTCTGTATGACAAAAAGGTAAGGGAAGCATCAAGCGAGCGAGTTTCGGAATTAAGACTTATGGGAATAGACAATAATGGTAAATTAACTGATGAAGCATCGATATATCCATTTGTTTTAAACACTAAAAACACAATACAACATTATGTTGATATGATTCGTTCGATGTATAAGGAAATAAAACTAATAAAGGTAGGGAAAAGAATGCCCTCTACCAACAAGTATTTATCAACCTTTGACTTTTCAACTCCTGTAGACATTGATGAAGATGAGAGGAAATTCATTACTTCTATTGCAAAGTATTTGAAATTAGAGCTTTCTGATGATTTTTTTGATTTGGGTAATTTAGGTAAGAATTCATTGCCACAAAATATTCTCGGCGGTCCAAATCTAAAAGGCACTGATGAAGAAATTCAGAAATACAAAAAAATAAAGAAATTGCATGAAACAATTTCTAAAACTTTAGAATGGGCTCCTGTTGAAAAAGCTTTTTCAGATATGCGTTGTTTGAGATTAGCTGTTCAAAATATTGGAAAAGCGATAGACGAAGATGTCGAAATAACTTTTGAGATACCTCAAAATTCGCTGTTAACTTTAAATGAATTTCCTCGATTCAAAAACGATGAAATGGCCTATCTTTTAAATAACTGTGAAATGGGCGTCTTATTTGGTATCAACAGCACGGCAGAATATATGGAATATTCTGAGTCTGAAAGAAGTAGAAACAACCATTACAATTCACGTCCTTATGGATTGCTTGGCTATGTCCCTAACTACAGTGATGATTTTATCGCAGAATTAAACGATATTTTTTGCTATTCAATTTATTCAAGCGAAGATAATTACATCATTAAATTGAAAGTGGATTACATAAAGCACAATACAACTGTTGCATTCCCAACCGTTTTACTTGTTAAAAATGAGATAACAGAAATCCCATATAAAATTACATCTAAAAATAACCCTGATGTTATGGAAGGAATATTAAAGGTTCAAATTTATAACGTTTGATTATAATTTATTTCAGCGGAAAATCCTTATGTGTTTACGGTAATTGACTGTTTAAATGACTGTCTATTTGACTGTTTATTTGCAATTGACTGTCTATTTGACTGTCTATTTTATGTGAGTTTTGTTACCTTAACTTTTCTTAAGTTAATTTTTCAAAGGTTCAGAAAGTCAGTGTTTAAGCCATTTTCGGGCATTTTAAGAAATTTTGGCAAAATAAAAAAGGCGGTTAAAAAACCACCTTCTTTGGTCGAGGTGACAGGACTTGAACCTGCGGCATCTTGGTCCCAAACCAAGCACTCTACCAAACTGAGCTACACCTCGGTATGCTGCCGCTTTTGCGACAGCCTTATTATTATAACTTAGATTCTGTGAATTGTCAACATTTTTTATTAATCTGCGGTTTCAAGAGATTTTGCACCTGAGTCTGCATAAACTCAAATTAAATCAGTCTCAGCTTTTTCGCAAATTATAGTCAAAGCGGCTGACTGTTTTGGCTGATATTCCCTATTATTCTGTCTTTTATAAGAAATTTATAGCATAGACAATTTGAGAAATATTTCGTCTGCGGAATTAAAATACGTCTTGCAATTATACTTTTCTGCTTCCTCTTTTGACCTGAAGCCCCAGCCGTAAAGTGCTGCGCCAAAGTCAATTCCTGCCTTTTCTGCGCCCTCGGCATCAACGTCGCTGTCGCCGATTAAAATTGCGTCTTCAACGCTCACACCCGTTTGTTCACAAGCCTGCATAATTAAGTCTTTCTTTGTCAGGTTAGTGTTTACGTCAGTTGCACAGACTGAGTCGAACAAATCAGCAATATCGTAAACCTCAAGCATATCCGAGGTAAACATTCTGTGTTTCTGCGTTGCAATCGCAATCTTACAGCCGTCTTTTCTAAGCCCTCTAAGGGTATTTTCAATACCGGGATACAGCGAGAACATCTCCTTACCCTTTTGCGAATAAAGCTTGCTGTAGTTGTTCGCGGCGTATTCAATTTCGTCGTCCTTCATATCAAAAAGCTTGCGGAATCCCTTTTCAAGCGGAATACCGATAACGCCGTAGAGAGCGTCGTGGTCAACAGGCTGATAGCCCATAGCCGTTGCGGTAGTGTTAAAGCAGTAAAGAATACCCGGAGAGGTATCTGCAATAGTTCCGTCAAAACCAAAAATAACGAGTTTTTTCATATTATCACCCAAATAAACACACAATACAATACGGTCAGCAAAGCAAAACCGATTTAAAAATTAATTTTCTATATTAGAAGTATTACACCTTATGGATAATTATACCACTCAAAACTTATAAATACAATAGTTATTTTGTTTCATAAAACGCTGTGTAAACCGATATATTTGTTAATAAATTTCGCCAAAAAGGTTCCTTATTAATTATTGCATTATTAATTTGAAAAATCTGTATAAACTGAATATCTCTGACAATAATAATTGCGGAGGTGCTTCTATGAGCGATTATTATAACAGAAACAACGGGCGCAAAAAACGCAGCCGCAGAGAAAAAATCGGCTTTTACACGGCGTTTTCAATCTGCCTTATAGCCGTCAGTATGGCGATTTATTCAACATACAACACAATGTCCGTTCCGCAAAAGGCGACAAATCCGCAGACCGAAACCACACAGGCGCAGCAGGTAAATCAGGTTGTTACGGGAGTTACGGAAACGCTTGCCGAGCCGAAGCTCGACTCGACGATTCCGAAGGTGACAGCCGTTTCACAGGAGGAAACGACTCAGCCGTCAACTTCCGAAGCGTCTGAGGACGCACTTGAAACTATGCTTTCAACCGACTTGGCTCTCACCTATCCGCTGAAATCAAACAACATTCTTCGTGAGTTCAGCAAGGAGAGCGTGTATTTCAAAACGCCGAACGTGTGGAAGCCTCATCTCGGTGTTGACTTTGCAGGCGAGCTTGGCGACGACGTTTGTGCAATGGCTGACGGTGCTGTCACAAAGGTAAGCGAGGACAAAATGTACGGCAAAACCGTTGAAATTTCCGTTAATGATGCAGTCTGCATTTACAGCGGTCTGGGCGACATAAGCGTAAGTGAGGGCGACTCGGTGAATTCAGGCGACAAAATCGGTACTGTCGGCTCAGTGCCGTATGAGTCGAGCGACAAAAACCACATTCACGTTGCCGTAAAGGTGAACGGCAACTACGCCGACCCGCTTTCTTTTATCGGCAACAACAACTGATTGTAATGCATAATTCATAATGCATAGTGCATAATTATTAATTGTACTTTTTTAATTGTTAATTGTACGCAAGCCCTCGTTTCGTTTCAGGGGCACAAAAAATACGGAGGATACAATCTTGTGTCCTCCGTTTTTTGTTAGATAAATTATTGCGTCAAAAAGCCGCTTTTGTGTGATTTTATGTCAAATGAAAAATAACCTAAATTATATTTTCAAAATTAAAATTCCTCAAATTAAATGATTATCTTTCACTCTCGTGCCATTCTTCGTTACCGAAGATAAAATCATCAAGATCCATAACGACGAATTTCATATTCACACCTCCTTCATAAACATTATAGTATATTCAGGAAATGGTCATATATGCAGGTTATTTTTTGTCGAGAATATTAAGATAGCTCAGAATAATCTCGACAGCCTGTTCGGTTGAAATATGTGTGCTGTTAATACACAGGTCGTAGTTATCAGCCAGACCCCATTTTTTGCCTGAATAAAAACTGTAGTAATTTGCTCTTGCTTTATCTGCTTTGATAACCGCCTGTTTAGCTCTTGCAGGATCTATATCACGTCTGTCAACAGCTCTTTTCACTCTGCTGTCAATATCTGCATAAATAAATACCTTCACAATATTCGGATTATCTCTCAAAACATAGTCGGCGCATCTACCGACTACTACAAAATTTTCCTTTTCTGCAAGCTCTTTAATAATTTTATGCTGTAAAATATAAAGACGGTCATTTACGGGCAAATCACCCATTGACGAAAAACCGTTGCCGTAGTTGTAGAGTCCTACCGACAGCGAATACAAAAGGCTGTTGGTAGCCTTTTCGTCAACCTCATCAAACACTTCGGGAGAAATACCGCTTTCCTTGGCGGCAAGCGAAATAAGCTCCTTATCATAGAATGGAATTTCAAGCTTCTTTGCAAGGGCTTCACCGATTTCGTGTCCGCCCGAACCAAATTGTCTTGTAATAGTGATAATTTTATCGCAGCTCATTTTGTCAGCTCCTTCGGTATTTGCATTGTAAACACCAAAGCATTCAAATATAATTCTAATACGCCATAATGTTTACACTTATATAATAACACATTTTTAGAAAAAATCCAGTCCTTTACATAAAAATTACAAAATTTGTACATTCTAAATAAATATTATTGTTACATATTATACAAAAACACAATATAAATATTCCTCTTTTGAGTGAAAATTATATGTAAATCCGTAAAAATCAGTGTAATATATGACAAAAGGAGCTGTCAAAAGCGACTTGAACCGTCTTAATCTGCATAACTGTTATGCAAAATACGGTTTCAAACGCTTTTTAGGCAGCTCCCTGCTTGTTGATTCTGTTACTTTTCATTCGTAAACGGGCATATATTGCTCATATCTGAGCGCATATTCTGCGCATATCGGCAGTTTGTTAAAATCTGCTACGAGCGAATTCGGCTTTTTAATATAGTCGTCCTGCTTCATCGGCACGAAAAATATATTTTTTGTGTTCATCAGTCTGCCGATATTCTGCGCAGACGCACCGAGTGCGTCGTTTGTTGCTACGCAGAGCAGTACGGGGCGAAGTATTCTTAAATGTGATTTTGCCGCCATTGTCACCGACGTGTCGGTAACTCCGAGCGAGAGCTTTGCAAGCGTGTTTCCCGTGCAGGGTGCGATAATTAACAAGTCGCACATCTTTTTAGGTCCGAGCGGCTCGGTCTGAACGGAAGTGTGGAGCACCCTTTCCCCTGTAATTTCTTCTGCTTTTTTTACCATTTCCTCTGCCCTGCCGAAGCGTGTGTCGGTTGAATAGGCGTTCTGCGACATAATCGGAATCACCTTGCAGCCTGAGTCAACTAACCTCTGCATCTGCAAAAAGGCTTTTGAAAAGGTGCAAAAGGAACCGCACATTGCAAAGCCTATGGTTGCTTTTGTCACCTGTAAACCTCCTCTATAATGTTGAAAACTGTTGTTTTTATTATTTCTCCTGCGGTCTTTGGCGCACATTTTCCGGGGAGCGACAATGCTCTTACCGCATCAAGCCTGAATTTGTGCGCCGCCTCAAAGTCAACCCCTCCCGGAGCTGAGGCTAAATCGATTATCAACGTGTTTCTGTCGGTATTCATAAGCAGGTCTTTGTCAAATATCAATGACGGCACGGTGTTGAACACAATGTCGTAGCCTCTTATACTCTTTAGCTTTCGTGTATCACGCATCTTGCAGCCGAGGGCGGAGATATATGCAAAGTCGCTTTCCTTGCGGGCGCATACAGTTACGTCTGCTTCAAGCGAATGAAGGCTTTTGGAGAGGATTTTTCCGATTCTGCCAAAGCCTACAACAAGGCATTTACTGCCCGAAATTGTCCCCTCAAAGTTGTTCATTGCACATTCAATTGCGCCCTCGGCTGTCGGCAAGGCGTTTAAAATTGCAAATTCATCCTTTGCGGCATAGTCGAAAATACGAGCGTTTTTAAGCTCGGGATAAGCCTTGATGAATTTGTCACGCATTGAAACAAAAACAGGCTTTTTCATAAGCTCGCTTGTTTCTTCATCGGTGAGAATTACGCTTCTCTCGGAAAACGGAGTATTTATACTTCGGTCTGCCCGAACTGACGGAAGCGGAAAAATCACAGCGTCGCTTTCAAAAATTGCCGTATGGACGTCTGCAAGGGTGAGTGAGCCCATACCCGAAAGCTTGTCAAATCCTCCCAGAATCACATCGCAACAGCTGTCGGAAATTGACCTTGCAAGGAAGAGCTGACGTTTATCTCCGCCTACTATACCAAACGCTTTTATATCGCTTTTTTTCATATAAAACACCCGAAATATTCGTTGTAACGGCACTTTTTCACTGTGCCGTATTGTTTATATCAAGTTTATATCAATATAATATGCAAAGCCTTTTCAAGCGTGAATATTAGTATGTTATAAAAAAATCAAAGTCCCGAAACATCTGAATAATCAGTAAAGTTTCGGGACTTTCTCTTGTAGAGCTTTTTACTTTCAACTTTTTTTGTGACGGGATTTACGTTTCCCCACGTCACACGCTTTTTTCTGTCAAGTTCACGCTTTTTTGATTTTGAAAGCTTTTCATACTGAACAAACTTTTTCATTTTATACACCTCCGTTTGTTTGGAACAGAAGTATATCATATTATAAAAAGTTTTTCAATAGATTTTTATGAAAATACAGGTGTTATTTACCAATAATTACTGCTCAGGCACAACGGCAAAGAACACAAGGTCGCTGTCGCTGTCATTGATAAGGCTGTGTGAGTGGCCTTTTGGGCAGTAGTGGCACATTCCCTGCTCAACGGTTTCGTATTCTCCGTCATAAAGCACCTTTCCCCTGCCTCTTAAAAAGTAAATAATCTCACTGTTTGTTTCGTGTGTGTGAAGTCCAATTGTCGCTCCGCTTTCAAGCACACCGTGCAAAATTCTGTTAACTCCGTCAAAGTGCATTTTTGCAGAGATTGATTTTTCTCCGCCCTTGAAATTCGGAATTACCGTTGCTTTTTCATTGTTAAAATCAATAATCATAATACTTTCCCCTTAAATCATATGATAATACGGACATATGTCCTCATAGCTCCCGTCCTTCATAAGAAAGCCCTGAGGAATTGTTCCGAGCTGAACAAAACCGAGCTTTTCATAAAGGTGACGTGCCGCAGTATTCGTCTTTACAACAGCGTTGAACTGCAAAATCTTAAAGCCGCAGTTTTTCGCCTGCACAAGGCAGTCCCTGACAAGCATTTCGCCTATTCCCTTGCCTCTTGACGATGAGCTGACAGCATAGCTTGCGTTTGAAATATGACCGCATCTGCCGACGTTGTTGGGGTGCAGAATATACAGACCAACTATTTCACCGTTTTCGGTGTTTTCGGCAACTCCGCAGTAGCTTTGCGAGTAAAAAAACTTTTCACCGCCTGTTTTGTCAAGAATTTCCGTCTGCGGAAATGCAACGCCTTCCTCGACCACCTCGTTCCAGATACGGTTCATCTGCAAAATATCTTCATTTCGATAAGCCCTGATAACAATACTCATAGCGCACACCCCTTCGGGATTATTTTACCATTCTATTATGAGTATTGCAATGTTTTTTGTTATGCCGAAACTCAATAACAGGTGCTTTTGATTTTGTAATTTGCATTACGAAGTGTCTTGAAGAAAGTAATATAAAATGTATAATTATATAGTAATAAAACTATGGAGGCACAGAAAATAAATGTCTGAAAAACGAAAATACACGCTTGGCGAGGAAATTTTTAACTCGGTTTCGCACGGCGTAGGCGCCGCACTTTCAATTGCAGGAACGGTCGTGCTGATTATAGCGTCAGTTATTCACACCAACGCTTGGGGCATTGTCAGCTCGTGCATTTACGGAGCCTCGCTGATTATTCTTTACACAATGTCAACGCTTTACCATTCATTCACAAACAAAAAAGCAAAGGCTTTTTTCAGGATAATGGATCACAACACGATTTTTCTGCTGATTGCAGGAACATACACGCCGATTACGCTTTATTACCTTAACGGCGTTATCGGCTGGATTCTGTTCGGAGTTGTGTGGGGTGCGGCAATATTCGGAATCGTGATGAATTCTGTCAACCTTGAAAAAGCGAGGATTCCGTCAATCTTCTGCTACGTTGCAATGGGCTGGGTAATAATCTTTGCAATCAAGCCGCTTGTTGCGTCAATGCCGAAAATCTCGCTTATTTTTCTGTTAACGGGCGGAGCTTTCTACACGCTGGGAATTATATTTTACGCAATTAAAAAGGTAAAATACTTCCACTCAGTCTGGCATCTGTTCACAATTGCAGGAAGTGTGTTCCACTACTTTGCAATTCTGCTCGGCTTCTGGAACATCTGATTTTAAAAAAAGATTATATTATAATGCTGAAAAACGGTTGGTTTCGGGGATCAAAATTTATATCGTAAATTCTTATAATTTTTGTAAATTTGTTCTTGACAAAAGAAATGAGTTATGATAGAATAATTCTTGCTGAAACAACATAATTTCAACACGGAGAGGTGTCCGAGTGGTTTAAGGAGCTAGTCTTGAAAACTAGTGATCCCGCGAGGGACCAAGGGTTCGAATCCCTTCCTCTCCGCCATTTTATTTTTTACTTTACCGCACGGAGGATTACTCAAGTGGTGAAGAGGCTCCCCTGCTAAGGGAGTAGGTCGCTAACGCGGCGCGAGGGTTCAAATCCCTTGTCCTCCGCCAAAGGCACTCACGCAAGTGGGTGCTTATTTTTTTGTGATAAGCCCTTAAAATCCGCATAAACACTGACTTATTTTGATAATTTTACTTAAATATTTAATTATCAAATAGTATCAAAAAATATCAACAAAAACCACATAAGCTACACAGAAAATACACAGTAAAATAAAACCTCCCCGAAACAATGTAACTGCTTCGGGGAGAATTTTTATACAATTCAAATTTTATAAAGAGAAATAAAAAAATTACTTATCCATAAAAACAAATGAATAAACTTGTTCAGGCATATCTTAATTTCTTTCGCACTCTGTATGAAGTGCGTTTATTTGTTGTAAAATTGTTGTAAAACAGCAAAAAGGACTTTCTCGGAAATGAGAAAGTCCGCATTTTTACTGGCTTTTTAAGTGATTTATTTATCGAGTGACTTCATTGTGGGGACGGAAAAGACATCTCGGTTATTGGGTTACTAAAGTGGTATTCATTGTACTACCCCAAATGATTTGCTGCCCTATTTTGTTTGATACACCCTTTCTTTACTGCCCTATACGTGCTATTTGATGTTGTATTTGGTGTAAATGGTGTAAGTATCTTTTCGTCGCCAACAATAAAACTACGTCAAATGTTTGCCGCTTTATTATACTCATTTTTGAAGTACGAGTCAAGACCTTCAAATTCAGACCTCCTTAACTCCTTCGTTACATCGGTATAAATGTTAAGGGTAGTAGAAATATCTTTGTGACCAAGCGTATCCTGAATGACCTTGACATTAACCCCTGCCTCACACATTCTTGTCGTGAATGTATGCCTTAATGAATGGCAGCTAAAATGCGGTAGCAAAATCTTTGCATTTTCATCTTTCAGGAGCTGTTCATCATTGCAGTCACGGATAATACGACGTATTGCTTTGTTAAGGGTTGCTTGATGTTGCGGCTGTCCAAAACGGTTAAGAAAGATAAAATCAGTATATCCGTCCACAACAGCTTCGCAATGAATATCAAGCAACTCCTGTCTTTCCTTTTCCATAAGGAATGCTTCTTTGACGAAATCCAACATCGGAACTTGGCGTTTGCCAGCCGGAGTTTTCGTAGTATTGATGTTAAAATAGCAACCACGCTTACTTCCCTCGGTACGGTGGTCATAGTAAACCAGCGTGTGGTTCACATCAATGATACCTTCTTCCAAATCAATGTCGCACCATCTTAGACCCGTCGCTTCTCCAACACGAAGCCCTGTTCCAATCAACACTGCAAAAATAGGATACCACAAACTTGCAGACGGTGTATTCTTCAGATAACTCAGGAGCAGTTCCTGTTCCGGTCTCGTTAAGGCTCTGCGTTTCTCAGTTTGAAAACAATGGGACTGCTTTAACTCTTTCAGCACATTATTGGAAGGGTTGTTTCTGAGATAATCATCATCAACCGCCATATCCAAAATCTGATGAAGAACCGTATGGATATTATCAATAGTCGCCGGTTTCAAATGGCGTTCATCTGCAAGGTAGTTGTAAAACCTCTTAATATCCGATTTTTTCAAAGAAGAAACGGTCTTTGAGCCAATCTGTTGGCGGACAAATGTCTCATACATATATTTGTAGTTTTCAAAAGTGTTGTTTTTTAGACCACGCTTCAAATCTTTCCAAAGCTCATATATATCATTGAGGGTAGTATATCGAGCTTCCGCTTTTATGCCATCTTTCTTGTCCTTTTCTATTTGCTCTTCTTTGTATCGAAGTTCGTCAAGAGTCTTGGCATACACATAACGCCTTTTTCGGTTGGCGTCTGTCCAACAATAATGATATGTACCGTCTGCTCGCTGTGATTCTCCTGTGCGAAGAACTACTCTTGATTTATCTCGTCTTTTTGCCTTTGCCATAATCTTTTCCTCCTAAACCTTTTCTATTTTGTCCATATACTTGTCAAACTTCTCACGATTTATCAAAATCTGTGTTCCATTTGAGATTGAAAAATTACAACCTTTCGCCAATGCCATTTTTCTAAGTCTTTTAATCCCAATACCGGAATAAGCGGCTGCTTCTTCACAAGTGATAACCTTGCGTTCCCATATCGGTAAATCCAGCTTTCTTTCCTCAATCGCCTTCCTATATTCCAATATTTCAGGACTGCTTACTTTCAGCACACTCTCACCACCTTATATCGAATATAGCTTTTCAAGGTACTCCTCAAAACGCTTTCGTTTTATCATAGTTCTTTTCCCTACACGCAAAGTAAAATTGCAATCGTCTTGCTTTATGAGCTTGTATATCGTGTCTCTACCAATGCCCGTATAGGCTGCCGTTTCTTCAATAGATAGGTTTTGCCTATTCCATAAAGGGACATCGGAACCTCGGCTCTTGAACCATTCTCTTTGGCAATTAACCTCGCTATCCATTTGTGATTCCTCCCTCATATTGAGTACACTCTTTCAATATACTCATCAAACTTTCTTCTTTTTATCATTCTTCTTGTTCCAATCCACAGCACAAAAGGACAATCTTCCGGATTAGTCAGTTCGTATAATTTACTCATACCGATACCTGAATATCGAGAAGTTTCTTCAATGCTCAAAGTTGGTTTGAACCAAATAGGCACTTCGTCCTTTTTACTATTCTTTCGATTGTCTGACATTTGATTTTCCTCCTTGATTTTGATGTCTCAAGGATACATAAAAATGATTGATGAGCCAATGATGCGAATTGGCTCATCGCACACTTGACAATTTGGTTAAATGGAATACTGCCTTTCGATATATTCATCGAATTTTTTACGCTTAATCATTCTCCTGTTACCTATCCATAAAACAAAGGGACAATCCTCCGGATTCGTCAATTCATAAAGTTTATCTCTACCAATGCCGGAATAAGCAACTGCTTCTTCAATGGAAAGATTGGGCTTATGCCATAAAGGAATATTGTATTTCTCCTTATCTTTTCTTTCAGGCATTTTTACACCCCTTTCCTTTGACCGAGGTGCGTTTGTCATAAACGATATAATCCCAACCGCTGTTATTGCACTTATCGCAGTTGTCTTTGCTTTTCGCAAAAAGGTCAAGACGCCTGACAACATAATTCGGGTCGTGGATATAGTCGCTCAGGCACTTGGGACATAAGCAGCGAACATCTCCGTTTCTGTCTGTGTTGTAAATCCATAAACCGAAAGTCTTTTTAAGAGCTGCGTTAATTTGCTTCCAAAGCCTTTCGTCGTTTACCGAACCAATGTAGTCTGTCAGTTCGTCCTTATTGACGGTTTGTATCTGTTCAAGAAGAACCATTGACGGCTTCTTCAGACCGAAGTCCTCACCCAAAATGATGTGTGAAGGAAGATACTTCTTTTTCATCACAGCCGTAACAGCAGCAACAATAATTGTCGGAGCATTTGCATTAAAGTTGTCCGCCTGAATTACCATTACAGGTCTCTCACCCGACTGGACAGACCCCTCTCTTTTTCCAAAATCGTAGTAGAATAAATCTCCACGCTGAATTTCTTTTCTCTGCATATATGTATAACCTCTCTGTTCATTTAGTCTTGAAAGTGCATTTCTTATCCGGAATTGAAATAACCCCTTCACTCATTTGGACAAAGGGGGTCAAAATGCACACCCAAAATCAGAGGTTTTCATAAAATTTCTTGAAATTTTTTCTTGCGGCAGCAATCGACTTATCTACAACGCTGTAATATACGCCTTCTTCCTTTGCGATTTTTCTTGAACTCATACCTAATAAAATCGCTTTAATCAGTCTTTCTCTCTGAACAGGTTTCAGCATTTCCAATACCTTTCTGACTTTCGCAATTTCTAACTGGCGGAGCTGTTCCTTTTCTTCCTCAATCCGTTCTTCCTCCGCTTGCTCAAACGGGTCAACAAACGGAGTAATCAGTTCCCGGTGGAATTGTTCAGAGATGTCATCTTCATACCCATACACATCGATTGTTCTTTTTGCTCGCTTTTCGTACTTATCGTTGTTTCTGTATGACTCGTCAATCACTTCGCCCTGAGCCATAGAAAGCAGAATGAACGGAGTGTACCGACGGATAACATCAGGGTATTTAACCCACAATTCTTCTTCCGCCAGTTCTGTTACAATCGCCCATTTCTCCGTGCCGGTGTAACCGTGGTATTCATACCGCAGATTGATGAGTTTGCAGTCGTTCGCAAATAATAATTCCTGTTGTTCTAATGTAAGTTTTGTCATTGTCGTAATCTCCTTAAATTTGAATTTTTGAATTTGGTTGAAATCAAAAATTCGGAGATTACGGATACTTGGCGATATATGCCAGCCACTTATATGTCACGGTCTTGCTCCTTTCGGGAGCGACAAAAAAGCCGGACACCAAGAACATTAGGATATTTCTATCCCTTAATTCTCAGCGTCCGGCAATTTGATGACTCAGGAGCTTTCGCTCAAGGACTCGTGGCTCGGTACATCTGCCCGATATTTAATTGTTCGCTCTGTTATTACTTCTTGTTAATCTGTACTTGACCGTTCCCTTGCGTAGGGATAGGTCAACCTCTACTACTCTGTGGCAGTTCGGACATTTCAGTTCAATCACGCCTGTTGTCATTGTTACCTTGTCAAAAATACGCCAGCCACAGTTTTTGCACCTTACGATTATCTTTTGTTCCAACGATTTCATAGCTCGCTCACCTCCGGATAAACCGTAACCAAATCAAAAGGATTATCAAGATACTCCTTTTTCAAAAGTCCGAGCTGTTTCATTCGTATGGCAAGAGCCTTTTTGGAACACCCTAAAAAATCCGCAAGTGCGTCAAACCTTTTATATACACTCGGATAGTATATCTTGTTCAGGCATTCAATCTTTTCGCCGAGACTGAACAGATACATTCCTTGTTTTACGAGGTTTTCAGGAAGAAGAATAGCAGCTCCAAGCGTGTTTGCCTGCCATTCCTCCCAATCGGATATTGGCTTATTCCTCTCGGAATTTGCCTTGTAATAATGTACTCCGGCAGACTTCTGTGTTACACCGTAATCATTCGGGAACAACATCTTAAATATCTGATGGCTGCCCTCGTGCATTAAGGTGAAATTCTTTCTGCCTTTCAGCTTGCTGTCAAAGTTCAAGTCCTTTTCCACAAGAACGGTTTTCCCGTCCAAAAAGAAAAAGGCTTCGTTATCATCATCTTCAAATACCTGAACACCCATTTCCGTAAATGAGGTCATTCCGAGAATACTACCGTCATAGGATAGGTGCTGGTATTCGACATTCAATCCGAGAACCTTCTCCAAGAGAAGCTCCGGGTCAATTCTGTATATTTGTGTGTTACGGACATCGGGAAGTGCCATATATGCCTGAACATACTTGTCGGCTATCGCTTCGATGTCAAATCTCGATAAATGTTTCAAGTTACAAAACCTCCTACCATTAGGATTTTGCTTCTACAAACCACTTTCCGTTTTCTTCGTCGAACAGAAATGTGGGCTTGCCGCAAATCTGTACCGTGTAGCGGATACCGGTTCCTCCGACTTTGGTGGAAGCCGCACGGCATTTCTGAATTACACGGTCTATCTCATATTTTTCATCATTCTCAAACTTGATGAAGTTCGGACGAGCCGTTCCATCAGGTCTGTGTGTTACATTCACTTCAACATAAACTTTTCTTCTTTCGGATTCCATTTTTATACCTCGTAATTTCTCAAAGTCAAAACTAATCTTCCCAAGTGCTTGTATCCGTCGATGTTCTTATCCGACACCCTGTACTTGGGTCGGTCATCTCCGGCAGTATTGATGTAACAGGAAAGCCTTCCTTTCTTAAAGCGTTTTTTTCGGTCAAAGAACAGGAACATTCCTTCATATATACCGTAGTCGGTAAAATGGTTTCCGCCGTCCGCACGGAAGATAACAATATCTTCGCTGCACCCCTGCAAAAAGCAGTCGGGTATCGTAACATAAGCCGTAACCTCTTTTTCGTCAATCACATTAAGACCTCCTTAACCAACCATACCTGTCGGCATAGTGATTTCGGCTTTTTCCGGTGGTAGCCGCAGGTTCTGACAAAGAACCCCATTCCTTATGCTGTCCTTTCCGAAACGCCGTCTGATTTCTTCAACACACTTTTCCATTCGCTCCAATTTGTCCTGCTTTGCGGCGTCCATAAACATATCTATTTGACGGGGCGTGTCTTGTGGAATAAGATTTATGGCTTGTACTGTCACAGAACGGATAGGGTTGTTCCACCCATATCTTTTTTCAAACAACTGAAAAGCGGTCTTTGCAATAATCATCGGAGACTGTGTAGGAAGTGCAATCTTCGTCTGCCATTGCCTTGTATTGAGTGTGTTGTCTCTAATATGTATTGCGACACCTTCTGCACTTAGTCCGTGAACACGGAGCTTGTGTCCGATGTCTTGGGTTAATTCGAGAAACACGGGCCACACCTGCTCCGGTTTCTCTAAGTCTGCTACTGTTGTTATACCGTGTCCTACGCTTTTTATAGGGGAAACGAAGTCTTTCTTGGCAACGAGGGAAAGGTCGTTGCCGTTGGCATAGTTCCATAAAACTACTCCGTTCTTTCCTAATCTTCTGCGTAAGAACTCAGGGTCGGTATTCGCTAAATCCCCGATGGTACGAATACAATAGCTGTCAAGCACTCGCTGGGTTGCCCGTCCTACACCGAGCAGGTCAGCGGCAGGAAGTCCCCAAATCTTTTCTCTGAATGTGTCCTTTGGTATCACGGTTACTGCGTCCGGTTTCTTCATATCCGAGCCGAGCTTCGCAAATATCTTATTAAAGGAAACACCCACAGAAATCGTCAAGCCGAGTTCAAACTTCATCGTTTCACGAATTTCATTTGCCACCTTTTCCGGCGAACCGAAAAGGCTTTCCGTCCCGCTAATATCCAACCAACACTCGTCCATACCATACGGTTCAACTTGGTCGGTATATCGCTCATACACGCTTCTCGCAAGCTTTGAGTATTTGATATACTCCTCATAATGGGGCGGTACTACAACCAAGTCCTTGCACTTCTGTTTAGCCTGCCATACTGCGTCCCCGGTTTTCACATCAAAAGCCTTTGCTTTGTAGTTCTTTGCAAGCACAATACCGTGTCGCTCCTCCACAGAGCCGCAAACAGCAATCGGATATTTTTTCAATGCGGGGTCGAGCATACATTCGACGCTGGCATAGAAGTTATTCATATCACAATGAAGTATGCTTCGTAACATTTTTTGAACCCCCTTGACATTTTGGGTAGTTTGGTGTACACTATGTGTAGTTCAACTTCCCAATTCATATTATATACACTTCAACTGTACTTGTCAAGGGCAAATGGGTAGTTCAACTGTAAATATTCTTTTAAGGAGTGAAATCACAATGACATTCGGTGAAAAAGTCAAGGCTGAAAGAACAAAGCTTGGTATGAGTCAAGATGAGTTGGCAGCTAAAATCGGCGTAACCCGACGCATAATTGGTTCTTATGAAAATGATAAATCCCGTCCGAGAGGAATGGAAAGATATAAGAAGCTGGCAGAATCCTTAAATGTAAATGTGAATTATCTGCTGTCTGAGGACGACGCTTTCATCGCCGATGTAGAGGATAAGTACGGACGCCGAGGAGCAAGACAGGCTCAGGAATTGCTTGCAGAAGTTACCGGTCTGTTTGCCGGCGGCGAAATGGCTGACGAGGATATGCGTGAAATGGTTGACGCCATTCAGGAAGCCTATCTCATCGCAAAGAAAAACAATAAAAAATACACCCCGAAGAAATACCGCAAAGACGAGTAATCCTCGAAGTGAACTAAGTCCAATATATGGGACACATATTAGTTTATAATTTATTATAGGGTTACCTAAATTGCCAAAGTGAAGCTCGGATTTTTGGGGTAAAAAATGAGAAATACCACGGGTTCACTTTGACAAAAGGTAGGGTGTTATATATAGATATTTCAAGATTTTCAGAGCCTGAGGAAGCCGCCACCAACGAAGTTGGCACGACCTTGACGGGTTGTTGATGAAAATGCTACAATGCGTGCTTCGAAGGCGAAAAAGAATAGATATTTCTGAGTTTCCGTCGCCTTCGGTGAAAAAAGCAAAGCATTTTCATCAGCGTTCAGTCAAGGTTGGCGGCGTATATGGTAAAATGAAAACGGTTACTGTCTGCGGAAAGCAGGAAAATATGAGTCGTTTATCATTGTCTGAAAGGATGGTTATTGAATGTGGAATTTACCAAAAATTAAGTTTAGGAAAGATAGCAAAAAAGATAGGAAAAACTACAGAATGTGTTTCAAGGGAAATCCGAGCAAATAGAACAATTGCCCCGGGAGAGCATTTCTTTGGAAAGGATTGTCACTACGCAGGAGAGTGCAAAACCAAAGGATTATGCGGAAAGGATGGATGCTCAAAGCGGTGTGTGACTTGCCGTGAATACGATTGCAGAGAACTTTGCACAAGATACAACAATACCCCTTGCGTTGTACTTTCTAAACCGCCGTATGTTTGCAATGTTTGTGTGCGGAGAAGAAAATGCAAAGCAGATAGAGCTTACTACAATGCTCAGCAAGCAGATGCAATGGCAAAGCGGAGATATTCCAACTCCAGAAGCAAGATACAAACCCGTGGTGAAAACCTTGAAAAACTTGATGAATTGGTTTCACCGCTGATTTTGAAAGGACAACCGCTAACACATATATGGTCAGAGCACGGTGATGAACTCGGCATTTCACAACGGACACTTTACCGATACATTGACCAAGGTGTTTTAAGCGTAGGAAACATTGACCTCAGACGAAAGGTGGCATACAAGCCAAGACGGAAGAAAAAAGAAGTGTCCGAAGGCTTTTTGAACCAAGAATTCCGTAAAAACAGATGCTATGACGATTATCTGAAATATATGGAAAAACATCCCGATACACCCATAATTCAAATGGATACAGTAAAGGGATGTCGTGAACAAGGGAAACGCCTTTTGACACTGCATTTCTGTAACACCAATATGATGCTGATGTTTCTTATGCGTGACGGCAAAGCCGACACCGTAGTAGAGCAATTCGATATGCTGACAGGACTTTTAGGACTTGAAGAATTCCGCAAAGTCTTTTTTGTGATTCTCACCGATAACGGCAGCGAGTTCAAGCATACAAGAGATTTAGAAACTACCGAGGATGGCAAAAAGAGAACCAAGGTCTTTTACTGTGACCCTCAGGCATCCTGGCAAAAGCCACAGATTGAGAAGAACCACGAATTTATCCGTTATGTACTGCCAAAGGGCAAGACGTTAAATCCATACACGCAGGAAGATATGCTCCTTCTTGCCAACAATATTAACAGTATTCGCCGAGAATCTCTCGGCAACAAATCCCCCTACGAAGCCACCACCGACAAGAGGATACTTCGGTTGATGGAGCTGATGGGATTACATACCGTACCGGCAGACGAAGTGAACTTAACACCGGCACTGCTGAAACGGTAACTTTAAACAATTGCAGATGGTGACCGCAACATATTTTTAAGCCAAGGCAGGTTGCGTTCACTTTGACAAAACGAGATTTCAATCTGTCTGCTTTGCCATGCAAAAAAGACAGTGAGATATATTAAATTTCGGCTTTTTTAGGGTATATATCCTCTTAAAAGCCTCATAAAACCGCTTATTTGGCTTTTTGTTGTGAAATGGATATATTTACCCTAACTTCACTTTGTCATTTAAGCTATTATAGGGTTAATATCCGATATACTATAATATGGGAGGTGAGCCGGATTGGGGTATTACACTACGGCTGAGATTGTGAAAATCGTAAACAAGCTCATTGACCGCTGCGGTACTCGTGACCCGTACAAGGTCGCAAAAGAGCTTGGTATCAATATCATCTACCGGAATTTTGACAAGCAGCGTGGAGCATACAAGGTTATTCTGAAGAACCGCTTTGTTTTTCTTAAAAACGGTATGCACCCGGTCGTGGAGCAGATAGTGCTATGGCACGAAATCGGGCACGATGTTCTACACAGGCAAGAAGCGGTTGCTGTCGGCGGGTTCAAAGAGTTCAACATCTTTGATATGAGAGAGAACCGTATGGAGTATGAAGCAAATATCTTCGCTTCTCAGGCTTCGCTCCCGGACGACACCATTTTGGAATACATTGAAAACGGCTATGACATTCAGCAGATTGCACGGGCAATGTGTTCCGACATAAACCTAATTGCTCTGAAAGTAGATACGCTGATTGCACAAGGCTATCAACTTCGCAAACAGGAACACCGAAACGATTTTCTAAAATACAATCACAAAATATAAGACCGTCAAGCCTCGTTTGAGCCTGACGGTCTTTTCGTTATTTATTACATTTTTCTTTATAATCTTCGCCCCAACTCCACATAGCGTCGAGAATAGGTTTCAAGCTTTGTCCCAATTCTGTCAGGGAGTATTCTACTCTCGGCGGTACTTCGGCATATACCTTTCGGTTTACGAGTCCGTTTTCTTCCATATCACGAAGCTGAGCAGTCAGAACCTTTTGGGAAACGCTGCCGATTGATTTTTTCAGCTCTCCAAAACGCTTTGTCCCCGGCAGTAATGCTCATGTACGGTAAAGAAGCAAGCAACCGAAAACAATAGATAGACCGCCAGCACTACACTATTCCGAACCAAAGACCAAAAGATAAGCATTGTGGGAAAATCTAAACTTTTGGATTTTCCTACAATGCCAACTACGGCGGAATCCCTCCCACTCCTTATATCTTTCTGTATACATTGAATTTGTATTTAGTAAAGTACAGTTTACAAGGGACTACACAGGGTAGGTATCTGACGGGAGGGGTGCC
>DXYG01000032.1 GCA_019415925.1 Clostridiales bacterium | reverse complement strand
CAATTCTTCACAGCTAATTTTTTTAGTTTCATTTAATAAATTAGCATATTCATATAATCCATCATTTTCAACATAGGTGAAAATGAAAATATTTTTTTGCAAAGCCTTGAGATAATAAAAATTTTTCGATTGCTGTTTTAAAATTTTTTCAATTTTTTCCTTATCGGAAAGATTTAGTTCTTGTTTTAATTCAATATTAATAACCAAATCTTCGCTAAAACGTAATAGATCGAATTCTTTACTTATCTGGTTAATAGAATACCCGATATAATATCCGTCAAAAACATCAAATGGGCAATCATATTTATTAAGTAAATCACAAAACGAGCCCAATACCGTTGCTTCATTATCTGATATTTTATATGGAGCAACTACTTTTTGCTCCGAATCTTTACATTCATTATATGCCCTGAGTCCTTGGAATGCTGAAATTAAATTCGTAGGTTTCATATTATGCCTCCATTTAATCTTCTCCACAATTTAACTTTATAAAAGTCTGTAATATATAGTTAGGTACCTGTTTTTCTATAAATATCAACATCTTGTGTTTTTACGCCGGCGTTAACAGCACATATCTGTATAGGTTTCAGAATATCTTTTGACGTTTTCACATAATCACTCTCACAGTTCATCCTTAAACTCCTCTATTTTCTAATCACAAAAAGTAATTAACTTTATATCATAATATAACTGCTTGTAATTCCACAAGCAAACACGAATCCTTTTCTGATAAAAGTATGCTTTCACCAAAGCCCATTTTCAACATCTTGATTTCCATAGATAATCCCTCCTATTTTTTAATAATCATACAAATCTACTGAAAAATAATTCCCGTTATAATCATAAGCATTCAAAACCGCAGTTTCGGAATTATCCAAAAAATAGATATTTTCCTCGTCTGCCGAAATGAAGATTTCATTGGCGGTTTCCTTTATCTTCTTTGCACCCTTTTCGCCGACAAGATATACTCCTTCGTCCGTAACGCATACAAGAGTGCTTCCGTTAAAGCAAATTGAACTGCACGGCTTTTCAAATACTGATTTGTCGTCATTGAGGGAATAAACATAGCCGTTATCAAGCAGGTTTATGTAGTAAATATCTTCATTGCCGACAGCAAAAGCTTCTGTATTATTTTCACTTAACAGCTCCTCTTTTTTGCTTTTCAAATTCATTTTCATAAGCTTGCCAGAGTTTATATAAAATACATTTCCGTTTTTAATCTGAAAATTCAATATATTTTTTCCGTCAATCAGCTTTTCTGACGTGCCGTTTGAAACATTGTAGCTTGTAATTCCGTTTCTTGATGAAAAATAAAGCTTGTTTTCATAACCTCCGACAAGATTTTCAAGATTCTGTGCAGTCAAATCAATTGACATTCCCGAAAGGCTCGGTACTAAATCCTCCATTCCGAGGAATCCGTCAAGCTCATAGTTTTTACCGAGAACGGCAATTTCACTTTTTTCAAAGGCCTTTAAATCAAGCAGGCTTACGGTATTTTTGTTTTTAATAACTGCCGTATCTCCGCTGATAAATCCCACCGTATTCGGAGTATCCGTGGGAAGCTCGTCAACGCTTATTATCATTTTTTCCGACTTTGAGTAAATCAGATTAGTGTCGGCTATGATAATATAATTATCGGACGCTCCTTCAAAATTGACTCCTGACGAACAGGAACACAATGAAAAAATCATTACGGCAGACAACACTGCTAACATAGGCTTTTTTAAGTGAGGAACGTAAAATCTCTTACCCGAAAGTCTGCGTGACGTAAATGCAAGCATCAGAAATGAAACTATAATAAGAATTGAAAACACGGTAATCATCTGCGGCGTCGTAACCTCTCTGAAAATATACTCTTTACCTATGTCCATTTTCTGCGTACCGCTTATGTATCCTGTTGACATCATCGCACCGACAGGCAAAGGAAGAAGATAACGAAGTTGTCCCTCTGTTGACGAGTTTAAAATATACATAGGCACTAAAACTGTAGCAAGCGAAAAGGTCATTGCAGGAACAGCCTTTTTAAACAGCACCGCAAAAAACATTGCAAACGCAGAAAACGAGCAGTAACCGACAATTTTAGCAAGAACCAAAGCTATGTAAGCCTGACCGAGAGTCAGGTTTTTTGTTGCTCCCGAAAAACTTTTGGCACTCTGCAAGGGATAGTCAAATCCGACAAGGTTATACTTTGAAGCATAGACAACGTAATGAATTATTCCGACAATAACAGTTACAACTGCAACCGAGCAGAGCACAACAATCACCTTACTTTTGCCGAGTGTTCTTCTCCCTTTTACGCTGACGGAGTTTATCGTTGTCATATCCGAATTCTGCTCAACTGAAATTGAAACCACTGAAATAATCAGTGTAAATATCAACAGTAAGGAATCAAATCCGTAGGTCTGAAAAAGCTGTCCCCAACCTGTATAATCAACATAATAGTGATTTACGGTATCTTCTCTGACGTATTTATCGCAGGAGGCGAGATATTCAACCACATTTCCCTGCGATGATAATTCGCTCAGTTCGGAAAGCCTTTTCATATATTCCTCGGACGTATTTTTACCTTCCGAATACTCTTTTTCAAGCTGTGAAAAAGAAGTGCTTATGCTGTTGTATTCAGCCTGCAAATCCGCAACGAGCTGCCCTTTTTCATCTGTGTATTCGCCGCTGAGGTTTTCCATAAAGCTTTTGTAAAATTGCTGATTGCTTTCATCGCTGAAAACAGGGTAGACATTTGCACCAAGCTGAGTAAATAACGAGAGAATTATTACCGCAACAAAAAGCAACAGCATTTTGTTATTGAGAAACAGCTTTTTAAATTCCGCATTCATCAGCCTCATAAACGCACACTCCTTCTGAAAGTAAGTTTAGGAAACCTCAACTGCATTTTAAGCGGCATTGCAAATATTACAACGCTCAAAATCAATACAATGATAACACCGACAAAGCCGACAATTACGTAGCTGAATACAGGTGTACCAAAAAGATTTACTGCCGTAAAATCGCAAAAATAATTGAAGGAAACAAGCAGAGAAATCGGATTGAAAAGATTAATAATCTCCCCTGCTGTGTCGGTAAAAAACGTCTTTATGAGCATAAGTGTAAAAAACAAACAAGCACCCGTTACAAAGGAAGCAACGGAGCGTCTGAACAGCTTTGACAATAGCAAAAACACAAGGCAGATTACAGACATTCCGATTGTCCTCATTGCAAACAAAATTAAACAGAACTGCCACACCGTAATATCTGCACTGCACATTTCAAAGCCCTGAACAGCGTATAAAGACTGACCCAAGCCGTCAATTCTTGCAAAGCACATAAACGACAAAAAATCGCATATCGAAAAGACAAGCTCAATTGCAAAAGTGTATATCAGCGCAGAAATTATCTTTGCAAAAGCTGTTTTTCTTCTGCCATTTTTTGAGGTCAGCAGAACAGTATCCATATCGCATTCACATTCACTGCTGAAAATCGGTATAACTCCGAGCAGAAGCATTATCACCGTCAAAACCGATGAAAGGCTGTATCTAAAGTAATCGGAAAGTCCGTTTGTATCGTAAATTCCGGTTATTTTTCTGCCCGAATATGTATTGTAATATAGTTTGTTTTCCGCCTCGTAATACTCGTTTTTTCCGCTGTAATACTCTGCTTTTCTGAGTGCCTCGGCTGACTTTTGCTCAATATTTTCATTAAAGCTCTGCGCTTTGTCAATGTAATCCCTGTACGTATTCCAAAGCTGTGAATCCCAGAACGCATAACCCGTAATAAAATCATTTTCGGGTGCAGTCTGATTAGCATACTTTTCGTTATAAAGCAATCCCGACAGCTTTTCAGCCTGCTGATAAATCAGAGCTTGTTTATCCTCCGTAAGCTCACCGTCAAGCTGTTCACGCAGATAAAGTTGACCTGTGACTACGCAATCATCAACGCCTTTATGAATATTATAATTGCGGTAAATATTTATAATATTCAGCAGTAAAAACACGGCAAGGGCGATAAAAATCACCCTATTTTTAAAAATCTTTTTAAGCTCGCATTTTACAATTCTCATATTTCACCTCCGCTTTCGGATACATAACAGAGGTAAACCTCCTCAAGCGTTGCAGGCACATTCTGCGCACTTTTACACGGCTTTTCTCCGACTGTTTTAATAAGGAATCCGTCCCCCGAATACTGCACATTGCTCACGATAAATTGTGATAACGCATCTTCAATTTCATTGTGAGGAATCTCAAACGACCACACCTTGCCGCTTATTGAATCAATCAGATTTTCGGGAGTATCATTGCAGATTATTTTTCCTTTGTTAATAAGAATTACATCTCTTGCAATTGACTCAACGTCGGTTACTATGTGCGTTGCAAGAATAACCGTTTTGTCCTCACTGATTCTTGAAATCAGATTGCGAAAGCGTATTCTCTCCTTTGGGTCAAGTCCTGCTGTCGGCTCGTCGAGAATCAGAATTTTCGGATTATTTATAAGCGCCTGCGCAATTCCTAACCTTTGACGCATACCGCCCGAATAAGCACCCACCTTTTTCTTTTTATCGTCTTGCAGATTGACAAACTCAAAAAGTTCGTCAATTCTCTGCTTTGCTTCCTTTTTTGAAAGTCCTTTTATTACGGCTATGTATTCAAGAAACTCCTGCGCCGTATAGTTTGAATAAAAATGCGGATACTGCGGAAGATAGCCGATATTGTTGTAGTAATCCGAGCCGAGAGCTTTTACGGATTTTCCGCCGAACAGAACCTCTCCGCTGTCTGCATTAAGGATATTCACTATTATGCTTATAAGCGTTGTCTTGCCTGCTCCATTAGGTCCGAGCAAACCGTAAACGCCCTTTTCAAAAGTGCAATTAAGATTATCAAGCACCTTTTTCTTTCCGTATGACTTACTGATTGATTTAAGCTCAAGCGTACTCATAATCACTCCTCCACCTGCACATAAAGCGGAGTGCTTATTGCAATTGTATTGTAGGGATTTTGTTCCGTACCTTTAAGCTGACAGGCATAAATCTGCACCTTATTCATCTCGTTTAAATCATTGCTGTCAAGCTCAAAATCATAGGTATAATATGTGTTCTGCTCAACGTCAATTTCAAGATACTCACTTCCGTCAAACACCGCATACGGCTTGTCGTTTACAAGCACGCATATTACCGTTTTCTGCGTATCATATTTAAGATATTCACTGTAGACATTATGCACTCTTGCCGTCAGCTTAAGTGGCTCATCCTTCTTTGCTTTAACAAGATACTGAAAAGACTCATCGCCGTTTTTAAAGATTTCAGCCTTTACGTTTTCGTTTTCATACTCATCGGCGTTTTGTGACATCATAGGTTTGGTATCATACTTTTTGCAGGTCTTGTATTTCTGCTTTGCATCACAATTTATTTTTAATGTCGGAGGATAAATTCCGAAAATATTCGACGCTGAAATGTTAACGCTTCCGTCAATTTCGGGCAGATATGTATTGTTCACACTGCAAACAACGTCAGGATAAACCACACTCCCCTTTTCAAACATATCGGGATTGAATTTCACCGAAAAGTATCTGTTCTTATTCTCCTCACAACAGGCTTTATCAAAATTAAGCTGATGAAAAATCTCGGATTTGTTTTCATCTGATAATGGCTGTGTAAAACTTTCATCGGAATATTCCTGCATTGAAAACGGCAGAAAATACCCCTGCACATTCAGATATACTCCCATATCGGTGTCCGTAGTGTTTGATATGTTCATCCTTACGTGCATAACAATGTCCTCACCGTTATATTCAATAGGAGTTGTTTCGCTGTAGGAGTAGTTGAATCCTCCCGACATAGATACGCCGTTATTTTTAGTGTCATAATCAGATACCGTACTCTGCAAATCGGAAGATATATCTGCAATGCTTGAATTACTTTTGCCTGATGAAGATATAATGCTATCATCAGAGCAACCGCAGAACATAAGTATAACTAACAGTAATATAAAAGCTGAAATCCTTTTCATAACTTTGCCTCCTACATTTATTAAACATTTCCCACCATATTGTATACAGTGGGAAATGTTTGCAAATAAACTATTTAAGTATCTTTATTATCGGGAGAGCGTAATCAATATGCCTCAACATCTACTGAAATAGTACCTGATGCATAAGGCTTTCTACATGTTACTGTACCTGTTGATCTTGCTTTGCCATTATATGTAACAGCAACATAAATTTCGCAATATGTTTCTGTTCCTGAAACAGTATTTGTTCTGGTACCTAACGGAAATCCTGCATTCGGGTTTACTGTGCAAGATATATCTCCGCTTCCTGAATATAGTATACTTGAAGGAGCAGAGTTGAATGGGTCATTTGCATAAATTGATGCTAAATTTGAACGTTTAGTTGTTGTAGCATAAAGATAAAATCTTCTTGCACTTCCAATGCTATTTTTGGATGTAATATTACATCCATCAATCATATAATAAGTACCGTTAATCTGATCATATCCTGAATTATATGAGTACTTTGACTGAGGAGCTTCATATAAAGTTCCATCAATCATAAAATATGATGTTGAATTATAAAGCTTATTTGATGACTTAGGTCCTGTTGAAAGTGCAAATACATTAATGCAACAAGATAACACTAAGGCAACACACAGCAATATTGAAGTAAATATTTTTACAAAAGATTTTTTCATTTCAATTCCTCCTTTTCGTCATTTAGATCTATGTATTTTTATATTTATACCATTGGAATCACCTAACCTTATTTAAATCTAGTCGACTAGTTATTTATTACTATATTTTTTACTTAATTTGTGATTATAGTGTTAATTTAACACATAAATCTGTTCCGAATCTGTTTTAGTTGAAAAAAATAATATTATGTTGTAAAATTTATTCGTATAATTCAGATTCACAACAGATTATTAATATATAATAATATGGGATGGTTTATAATGTACAAAATCTTGCTTGTTGAAGACGATAACAGAATATGCACAATGATTCGGAATTTCTTTAATTTAAAAGGCGACGAATTTAAAATAGATTTTGCTTTTGACGGTAAGCAAGGAATCAAATCGGCGTATGAAAACATATATGATTTACTTCTCCTCGACATTATGATACCCGAGCTTGACGGCCTTGAGGTGTGCAGAGAAGTACGGCGTTACAGCGATGTTCCTATTATGTTCATAACCGCCAAATCAGGTCAGGAGGATATTCTGACAGGCTATGCCCTCGGCTGTGACGACTACATAACAAAGCCGTTTTCCCTGCCTGTGCTTTACGAAAAATCAAAAGCGCTTGTAAAACGCTCCAAGGGATTGATTCGTTCTGATATTCTAACCGTAGGAAATATCACGCTCAATCCGAACAACGGAACGGTAACAAGCGACGGGAAGGAGATTGAGCTTAAAGCAAAGGAATACGGCGTACTGAAAATTCTTATTGAAAACAAAAACAGCGTTGTTTCCCGTGAACAGCTTTTAAACAAGGTCTGGGGTTATGACAGCCTTTTTGACGGCAGAATTCTTGACGCTCACATCAAAAACCTACGAAAAGCACTCGGAAATAATGCAAAGCTTATTAAAACGCTTCGCCGTCGTGGTTACAAATTAGAGGACGAAAAATGAGAAAGCGACTTTATAAAGAACACAGAAAAATGTTTTGCAGGGTGATTTCGGCTTTGCTGGTACTAAGTGTGCTGATTTTTTCAGTTTTCTTTTACCTTATGTTTGAGAGTGAAAAATCACAGCTTATTAAAAATGCAGAAAACAATTTCAATGTGCTCACCTCAAATTTAAAAAATGCTTCTTTTGCAGACAAAAGCTTTGCAGATTTTCTGCTCAATTCAGGCAGAGCAAAAAACTCGGAAATCATCATAACCGACAGTAACGGAGATGAGTTTGCAAAAAGCGAAAACAAGCTTGCCCTTGATTTTTACGACGATGATTATGAGTCAGTTATGGGGTTTGTCAGTTTTGAAAAATTCAGAAGCTCTGCAACCGATGAGCAGTACAAAAAAATAACAGACCTGCTGAGTAACAGGTCTGACGGGATAAGCGAATATTTACTTTTGATGACTGAGTTTTACATTTCCTCCGACGGAAAAGAAATTTACCCGAAAAAGGTTGAAATAATTCCGTCAATACTCAAAGGCGGTGATTACAATGCAGAAAACACCGTTGAAGAATTTTATCTTGCTCCAAAGGATATTCAGAATTGTAAGCTCAAAAAATCGGGCAAAAAGTGCGACAGTATTATTTTAAGCGATTTTGTCTGCGGAGGTTATTCAACGAGCAACCTTATTAAGACAGCCAAAGACATAATAAAAATTCAACCGGCAGAAATTTCGGAAAAGAGTGTAAAGGTAAATTTATTCACATATATCTACTTCAATTCCGATAAAATATCAGACAGCGGTTTAACCGTAACGTATGCCGAGCAAATCAATGTGCTTGACGATTGTTATGAACGAATGCTTTTGATGCTGATTTATATCGCCGCTTTGCTTATTATTTCCGCCCCGATTATATGGATAATTTCACGTCGAAGCGTAAAACGACAGTTATACCTTGAGAGGGAGCGAAAAAGCGTGACAAGCGCAATTGCACACGACATTAAAACTCCCCTTTTCATCATCGGAGGAAATGCCGAAACTATGCTTGAGCTTTCCGACAATGAGGCACAAAACGAATGTGCCAAAAATATTCTAGATTGCTCGGACTCTGCAAACCGACTTATCGAAAATATGCTTGAGCTGTCACGGCTCGACTCTGACAGCTACTTACTTAACAAGGAAAATATTAGTCTTAACGAAACATTAAATAAGACAATTAACAGGTACTGTGCTGAAATAACGATTGAACAAAATGAAAATATAAATATATCTGCCGACAGGCTGTTAGTTGAAAGAATGCTGTCAAATCTGATTGACAATGCAATAAAATACACCGATGACAAAAGCAGTATAAAAATTGCGCTGTGTAAAAACAATCTTTTAATCAGCAATCATTGCAACGGTATTGATAACAACGACCTGACTGAAATTTTTGAGCCATATAGAAGGCTTGCAAACAAAAGCGGAAGCGGTCTGGGCCTTTCAATAGTAAAATCAATTTGTAAACTGCATAATTTCGGATATTGCGCTTACATAAAAAATTCACGCATTACTTTCCGGATTGAATTTTAAAGGTAACTAAACATTCTTTATTGTATTCATAGCTTGCTCTTCTTACATCTCAAACCCATCCGTGATTCCATTCAGCTTTTTCAAATCTCTTTTTACATAATACATTTCTGTGATTTCGGAAGTTGTATGACCGAGCAAGTCGGCTACCTGTCTTGGTGTCAGACATTTGATTGAACCGTCAGGTTGTTTTATGCCGTTTACGAGGTTTGTGGCGAAGGTGTGGCGGAGCGAGTGCAAGCCTTTGGTTTCTATGCCTGCGGCTTTGAGGATTCTGTAATAGCGTTTTCTGAAATTTACCGGTCTGGTGAAGTCGCCGTTTTCATCTGGTATCAGCGGTGAGTTTTCTCCGAAGTAGAATTCTTTTCTCAGGTCAAGTATCATTTCGATTGCCGTATCGTTCAGCGGAACATCTCGCTTGCTTGTGGCACTTTTCAGCTTGCCGACTTTTACCTCTCTTCCTTTTTCTGCTGTGACACCGTCACGCTTTGATATTTCCTTTACACCTCTGTTAAGGTGCATAACCCTGTTTTCAAGGTCAATGTCGCTGTTGATAAGTCCGAGTACCTCGCCTGTTCTCAAGCCAGTGTTCAGAATAAGAATGTATGCGGCGGCTTGCTGATATTTTCTCTTGCCGTTTGAAAATGTGCTGAATGCTTCATCTTTGAATATTTTAATCTCTTCCGGCGTGAATACCGTTATGGTTTCGCTCGTTGGAAGATTTTCTTTGTCCTGAGCCGCCAGAAAGTTGCTCTTCTTAATCATCGGAGCACTTATCATAGGATTTCTGTCAATGTATTCCTGTTGAGTGAGATACCTAAAATATTCGTTAAGAACATTGTGCACTTTCTTAACCGTAGTGTAAGCATAGCCCTCATTCATTTTGTCATTGAGTAGCTTTTTAATGTCAGCCGACTTAATATCACCCACCACCTTATCGCCGAGGTACGGATAGATTTGATTTTTCGCCGTGCACTCGTATCTGTCATATGTAGTGCGTTCAACAGACGGAAACTTGAATACCTCAAGCCAGTTTTGCATACTGTCTTTCAGCCTTTTCTTTGTTTCCTGCGACTCAATTATTGAGTCGTTAAACGCCGCAATATATTCAGTCATCTTCTTATTGACTTCCGCTTTTGTTGTACCCGAAAAGCTCTTTCTCTTCCGTTCTCCGCTTTCATCCATATACCATACAACACCACCCCAACGGTTGTCCGTCCTCTTGAAAGCGTTACCATTTGTAAGTAATTTCCTTGTTGACATAATATCAAGCCTCCTTTTCAAGTACAACAACATACCATAAATCAATATGAATATCCAGACTAAATAAAAAATCTTCAAAAATCGTCCGTGTCGGTTTTATTCATCTTTTTCGATTACTTTCCTGCTGATTGCAACAAAATCTCAACATGGGCGACACACGGCTCAAAAGAGGGATTACATTGACATTGTAAATCCCTGCTCTTCATCATTTTCAATTTCATTCTGATTAACTGTTCTGTCGGTTTTAAGTCCGTGAGCAAGTTTTTTCTCTTCAAGCTTGGATTTCAGTTTACTGTCAACTTGACCTAATAATTTAGCTCGTTTACGCTTGCAACTGATTGAAATCAATTTTGCGAGAGTAAGGACTATTCCTGAAACAGATTGTATAACAGCAGGTTTATCAATCTCATTTTCAGGCGTTGTCTGCGAAATCAAATTAACCGACTTCAAAATATAGTTTTTAATACTTCTGAATTCCTTGTTATCTTCAAGCGGTATATCGGTTTTTTCTTTATCGTAATACAGCGACAGCTTTTCTCTGTTGAGTTCATTCCACTTTGAATAGAGCTTTGACAAATTTTTATCCTTTGCAAGTTCCGCCACAATATTGTTGACGGTTTCTTTGATTGATTTAGGAAGATAGCCGTACATCAACCTGCCATTGTAACTTTTGAGCTGTTCAGCAAGTTTTCTGAACAGCTCAATCATTTTTTCGGAAACATATACATCTGTATTGATGTTGTTGAGTAAATCATCAATTACATTCTTTGCTTCGTTTTTTAGCTCATCACGGATTTCTGTCTGCATTTCAAACAGCTTGTACTGCTCGTTTCTGAATATATCATTACCAAATGCACTACGCATACTCTCAATGCCATTGTTTGTAAGATAGCCTTGTCCTGATTTAGAATAAACAAGCAGATGTATGTGTGGATGATGCGTTGTGTTATGAAATGCTCCGTACCATTGCAAGTCACTTGGCTCTATTTTATGAGCTTTTGCAATCTCAAGAATATTTCGCCTTACTAAACTTTTCCAAGCATTTGTGTTGTTGTAGCCAAGCCGTTCTGCATCTTCTCTTTTAAGACTAATGACATGAGTCCACACAACCCCGTTGTGATTTGAAACTTCACCCGCTACCTCATCAAGATTTATTTTCTCGTCAGTTTGAGAAAACAATCCGTGTTTACCTAACTTCTCAACACCGGGTCTTTCAGCATAATAGTTCACCAGCTTTTTGACACCGTCTATCCTGTCAGCGTTGCGTTCAAGAAATTCGTTGAGGAATTCTGTTGCATTAGCCTTTGTCTTATTTTCAAGATAAGACTTCATCTCGGGATAGTCCCAAGCTTCAGGTACAGTTTTAAGAGCAGTGCAGATTAAATCATTTTGCTTTTTTGTTGCAGGAGAGTTATCAATACCGTTTGGTAGTTTCTCAACGCCCTCACGAGTGCCCATATACTTTATCAACTTTCCTGCTTTTGACGATGCAGGATTTTTGATATATCGGCTTGTAAAAATTATTTTAGGCATTATTAACCTCGCTGAAAATCATAGGCTTCTTCGAATGTTATGATGCCGTTGTTTCTTGCAACTTCTTCTGCACAGAGATTATTCAGTGCTAACAATGAATGATTATCAATCTGATTTGTTGCCGCAATCACATTACTCAATTTTGCCTGCTCCACAGCCAACTTGAATAGCATTTCAGAAACATTCTTTTCTACACTTTCCACCTCACTTTTTATGGTCTGTGCAAGGATTGGTGAGAGATAATCAATACATTTTTTCTGATGAAGATAACCGATATAGAACTGAACAGCTTGACAGACAAAATCACTTTTTGAAGTTGCATTAGCTTCATCAAGCATTTCTGTCATTTCTTCAACCATTGAAGGCTTCATCCAATATGCATATTTCTTCTTATTTTCGCTCATTTTTGATAGACACCTCAAAATATTATTTTTGACACCTTTGAAAATCCCATAACAGTCGGCTCTGCCGTCTGATGTGACTCCGTGGGGAGACGCCCCACTTTAACCTGCTTAAAATAATTTCCTCGAAATTATGCGTTTCTCCGCAACTGCTCACTGTGGAAATAATCAATAGCTTCTCTGATAGGACGGATAGTATATAGCAAAGTTCCGTTGCGTTTTAGCCCGTCTTTTGTAATTACCTCTGTTCTCTCGGTCGAGATTAAATGCTTATCTTCAAGGCTTTGGACATATTTTCTGACTGTGTTCTGACTCATTTTCAGAGCTTGTCCGATTGTGCGATAACTCGGATAGCACTGATATGTTTTTCTGTTCTCGCATCTCAAAAGATAACAGTACACAGCAATTTCTCCCGAAGATAAACCAAGACAGAATATTTCATTCGGCAGAGTAAAGTAATGGCTTGCACTATTCTTGGAGTTATATCTCAAATACTTCCTCCTATGTTCTGCTCAACCCATTCCCGAAATTTATCTTTCGGCACTACAAGCCTTGAGCCTATTTTCAGAACAGGGAAGCCGTCTGTGTGCATCAACTCATATCCGCTTGATGATGAGATACCCAGCACCTTTGAGACTATATTTGCATTTAAGAACAACGGTAGTTCGTCATAGGATTTATAATTTGATTCTTTCATTTTTACCTCCGCATTTAATTGATAAACAAAATAGAAGTTGAATTCTATTTCTGAATTGTCTAATAAATATTTTAGCAGAACCGTTGCAAAAGCACAATAGATGTCTTATAATTAAATTACATTCTCTATTCTTGTTTCGCATTATCTATTTTCGGAGGTTTTATCTTATGGATTTTTACGCTTATTTCTGGAACAATGAAATATATATTCAGGAGAAGTATAGGTTCAGTTCAAATGAAATTCTAACAAAATATCTGAACACAAATTATTTAAAGAAAATTGAAGAACTTAATTTACTTTATCAGCTTTGCTCCCTGCAAGAAAAGATTGAGCTTAAGGAAGATATGAGCTATGACAACATAGAAAAATACGATAAGTATGTACAGGACGCTCAATATTACTTTGATATGATAAACAAATGGTTACACAGATTTCCGCCATATAATAAAATCCTAAAATTCCCCTTAATAACTTTATCCGATTTGCTTAACGGATTCGGTATCTTTTTCGAGGATGGATTAGATGATGATTATGACAATATAGATTGGAATACCGTAAACAAATATGGCAATGGAGAGATTGACGAGAACGGACATTCGCATTTTCATCTGCATTATTTTAAGCCGAAAATTGAATCGGACTGGAACAATTATGACATTGATTTACTTGAGGAGCTTAATCAACTGAACAAAATTATAGAAATAATCTTTAGTCAATACATTAGTTTTCTCAAATCATATATTTCTATTCAAAAAATTTTCCGTCCGTTCGTAGAAAACTATCTGCACAGAAAAGGAACATTTCCAAATGAACACGAAGTTGCAGAATATTTTTCTGACTTTAATAAAAACAATTCAAAGAATTTTGACAAGATAAACTGTCAGATGAAGTCCTTTGGATATAAGGTGCTGAAGGATGAAAACAAAAAGCCGATACTCTGTGAGCAAATTTTATTTTCGGACTTGCAGTCGTTCCTATTCTATGACTTTTTCAACGGAATCAGGAACAACTATATCCCGAACAAGTGCAAGCACTGTGGCAAATTCTTTTTGATTCGTGGTGGCAAATATTTCAGCTATTGCGATAATCCGTTAAAGGACGAGCCTGACAAAACCTGTCGAGATGTCGGCTCAAGACGGCACTATGACGACAAGTGCAAAAACGATCCCATTTGGCAGACCTACAACAGAGCATACAAAGCACACTACGCACGCTATATGAAAAAGAAAATGACCATTTCCGAATTTGAGAAATGGTCACGGTTTGCGTCAAGTTTGAGGGACAAGGCTATTGCAGGAGAGATTAAGTTTGAACAGTATTATGCTGATATACGAAAATAGCTTATCTTTGTTTTCTGCTATGCAAATTTTGGATATCTCAAAAATTAAAAACTACTTTTACTTACCTTTGCAAAACCCAGTTACATTTATTTTTTATATATTGTTTTGCATATTTTTTCATACTGTGCATTTGCATATGTATCTGTCATACCTGAAATATAGTCACAAATATCTCTGACTAATATTTTCTGCTTCTTTTTATATTCATCTGAATCAGCGTCTGCATTACAAATATTAGCAAACTCAAGTTTTATTGCATTTTGACTTCCGTCAATCAAATCAATAATATTATGAATATCATCCTTTGAATTAATAAAGTCCTTATATATTTTTCTTTTTGTGCCTTTATGTAAAAGTTTCGGATTATCATAATAGGCATTAAACAATGATTCCACAACAACTGAAGCGTTTTGATCCGATATTGAAACTTCATTACTGTTTAAAACCTTGTTGTTAAGCATTTTCTTAAGATAGTCGCAAATTAATTCACCTTTATCCGAAAATACAATCAGCTCATCATTTATGATATGACTTACATTAAAGTCCTGTTCATTTTCGCACAAATAATTATCTATATTTATTTGCGACGCATTGATTACATCATTAATAAAATACTTTACTATCGCAGAGGATATCTGAAAAGAAAACAATTCATTATTATCTGAAATTATTTTATTACTATAACCTTTTTTCCTCTCTTCAATTTCTTTAATTTCTTTCGCTAAATCTTCAAACTTACTCAATTTTAAATACGAAAGAAATTCATCAAAGGATAAAAGATCAGATGCAAATGCATCGTCAATATCGTGGCTTCTCTGAGCAATTTCATCTGCTATAGCCACTATTTGACCTTCCACCGTTATAGAATGTGATTTTTCCAGATGCAAGTACTCAATCAGATCTTCATCATCTGCAAATTCTGAAATTTCTATACCACCTTTCTGCCCTGTGTGCTTGAACAATCCTTCCATAACCTGAAAGGACAAATCCAAACCGTCAATTTCATAATAAGCTTTTTCCAAATTGGATACTACACGAAGTCCTTGATAATTATGCTTAAATCCGCCTGCTTCAGGGAATCGTTCTGATAATATATCATGTAAAGTTCTTTCGCCTATATGTCCAAAAGGCGTATGTCCTAAATCATGAGCAATAGCAATTGCCTCTGTTAACGACTGATTAAAATGCAATGCGTTACATATACTTCTTGCAATTTGACAAACAATCATTGTATGCGTCATCCGTGTACGGTAATGATCTCCCTTTGATGCAGAAAACACCTGTGTTTTGTCAACCATCCTTCTGTATGACTTGGAATAGATAATTCTGTCATAATCTCTCTGATATTCGCTTCGTCCATCTTTAGTAGGCTCTTTCAAATCATATTGTCTTTTACAATATTCATTTTTCTGTGCGAGTTTATGTAATGCGGACTCATTTGAAATAGTTTTATAATCTTTGACATCTTTAACAAAATTGTCATTAAGTTTTTCCAACTGACTGAATTGTAAAAATAACTTTTGTGACGTTTCAGCAGTTATATATCTATCTTCAAAATCAACATCAATATCTAAAAATATTGAATCGCAGGCATTCATAATTACAACCTTTGATGAAGATGAATACAAAGGTTTGAAAACCAGATAGTCACCTTTCTCATCACAAGAAAGAGCACACTCGCACCAATGCAGTTCTTTTATTTCATCATTACAATAAAGAATTAAGCCTCTTTTAATATCGCTATAATTATTTTTTCTTATTCCAAAGTATTTAAAGTCGCCGGCATCTAATTTTTCTTTAGCTTTTTGATAAATTGGTGTTCCTTCTTTTAATTTGATTAACACAAATTTTTTATTTTGCTTATCTTCGCCCATACTTACAAACCCTTTCGTTTTTAGCTACAACATCAAATTTGATTTTAAGGAAACACTGATTAAATCGTTTGTGCGTATTGCGCCGTCAGATTTTTTGGGCAAGCTGGCGGAAAATATGCAAGCAAGATGTGCAAACAGCTTTTAAGCGTGATTTATTCAGTGTTTCCTTAATAATTTGTTATCAATTTAGATTGATCTCTTTATATCATAATCTGATAATAAATATAATTATTTTTAATACTAATTTTTCTTTACATATCATTTATTCGCTTAATATAATCTCTTTTTTTGAATTTTCTGCATTACTGAAAGAAATTTTTAGTGGCAAATATCCAAAATTATTCCAGCTTTCGTCAGAAAACACATCCTTTACAAAAACATACGGAATTGTAACTCTTGCTTTATCATTAATATTAATTAATTCTATAGTTTCACAATTAATAAGTGAAAACAAATTATAGCTGATTCCCTGAGAATAAGTAAGAGTCTGAGCGTATAAATTCGATAAATCAAATTTGTACATCTTGCTGTCATTTGTATTGATTTTGGTAATTTCCATATTTACGGTAAGTATTTTAACATCTGCATACATCTTGAATTGCTCATCGTCAATTTCAACACCGTATTTTTTCTCAAATTCTTTTTCGGTCAGAATATTATATTCGGTTGCTTTATATTGATAAGCGTTTTCAGAAATATTCTCACCAATATGACAGTTTATAATCTCTGTTTTCCCATAATTTAAATTAAGAAATGATACCCAAATAAAATAAGCAAGCACAGCCGCAATACAAATCGGAATAATCCAAACCCGTTTCCTGTTATTATTTTTCATTTTCTTTCTCCACTATTCTGTGTCCTACAATTTCTCCCTCAAAAATTGTATATATTTCATCACTTAAAATCTCAAGCTCTTCTTTATCGTGACAGGCTACTATAATAACTGAACCTTCTGATTTCAAATTATTAATAATTCTTCTTACGCTTTCGACTCCGCTGCTGTCAATTGCATTAATCGGCTCGTCAAGCAAAACTATATCCGGCTTTTCTATTACTGCATTGGCAATACCCAACTTTTGTTTCATACCGAGCGAAAATTTTTTATACTTCTTTTTATCATCCGGATTAAGACCGACCTCAGACAGAATTTTAATAATTTCGTCATCACCGATTTTATTATTGATTGACGCAAGAATTTCTAAATTTTTAAATGCGGAATATTCATCAATAAAAGCCGGATTTTCTATAAGAACTCCTATGCTTGGAGGAAAAGAAAAATCTTTTCCTAAAATCCCGTCATTAATCTTAACAGTTCCTTTGCCGGGTTTTATCAATCCGCTTATTGCTCTCATAAGCATAGTTTTGCCCGAACCGTTTTTGCCCTCTAAGCCATAACATTTACCGCCCGTCAATGTCAGATTTACATTGTTCAGTACTGTAACACCCTTTATTTTTTTTGAAAGATTATTTATTTCTATCTGTACCATAATTCACCTTAATCTTTATTGAGAATATCCTTGTTTCCAAAATAAACGAATCCTATAATCAATGCTGCAATAAGATATATTGCTAAATACAAAACAGTTTCTTCCGCAGTAAATCCTACGGGAGTGGCAAACCGACTTCTTATAACCATTGATGCATTACCTATTAACGCAGGATTTGATATATATGTTGATGACAGCATAACAACAATTATTGCTAAAAATGATATAAACGGACTGATAATATATGACATCATAACCTGTACTATACTTGCAACTATTGAGGTCAGCATGGGCATTGTGATTATGAAAATCACAAAATTTTCAACATAGATGTCCTGTAAATCAATATCATAAAACAGCCTTGTAATATATTCGCCCGGCATAAACGAAAGCGAATTTCCTGTAAACAACGCAAAAATAAAAGAGGCTGAATATATTACAATATAATACGCAATCACCATACAGACAATCCACACAAGCTTTGATAATAACCATCTTGAACGGGATTGTGTTCTTAACAGCGTATTCTTTCCGTATCCGTTCAGGTCACGCACGGGATAATAACCTACAATAAGCGCAATCATAACCTGATTAAACATCCATACTGCCGGCAATAAATACTGTCCGTCCATATTGGGCGAGTATAATTTCATTCCCCTCAGATTATATAAAATAAAATCCATTACCGAAATTGAAATATTTTCATTTATTCCGTTATCCTGATTATACTGTAACAATTGAGAGAACATAAGAGTACAACAGGCTATGCATACAATAAACGCAAAAGCCAGCTTTATCCATTCCTCCCTGATTCCTCGTCTTAAATCAAATAATGCAAGCTTAAAAAGTTTCATTAATTTTTCCTCCGATATAAAAAAGAGAAAATGATACCACGAACAATATTAAAGCTTCAATTAAAACTACATACCCATTAGCAGCTGTCACAAATTGTGCAGGAGATAAAAAATTCTGGGGATTCAGATAATCCAGATTTAATTGTACACATACAAAGCTTAATGCCGCTACAACCAAAAAAGACGAAATGAACACAGAAAATTTATGTTTTACAAATTCACTTACGGACATTGCCAGACAGGCAAAGAGTCCGCCAAATATAAAATCAATCAGCATATATCCCAATGTATATAACAAGGGGTGAGTAAAGAACAGTTCGCTCCACATATTTATATCTACAACCGGATTCATTACAAGCGAATCCGGTATTCTTGCCGGAGCATATAGTGATGTCAGCAAGAACGCTGTCAGCAATGGAATGACAACTGCAACTCCGCCTGAAATGAAGGTTGTAATATACTTTATAATCAGGCATTTATTCTTTGAAAATCTTGTATAAAGATTTTTTACATATCCGCTTTTTCTGTCTTTACAATATATCATTGCGCCGGGATAAACTGCCAATAACGGCAATATGTAATAAAACATAATAGCTAAAAAGTCTGTGCTCATCCCAAACCATCTGCCATACAGACTCGTCAGATCAGCACCTGAAGACAATCCGGCCTCTGCGATGTAGTTTTTAATTTCAATTTCATTGAGTAAATTCTGAATTGTATGCGGTAATACTATTACAATTCCTATCAGGAGTGCAATAAGCATATTTTTATTAAATATTGCTCTTTTAATTTCAATTTTAAACAGGTTCATTTTCTCCTCCTACCTATAAAGCTTAAAATACTTATTTCCGTTATTCGAGTCAAAGCATAGGTATGCAGAGGTATATAAATCATTATCCAGAACATACTTTAATGTAACTTCATTGGTGTTGCTTGCTTTCAGCGTTGATTTTAAATAATCGTCAAAACTGTCAGCCTCAGGATTATCCGACGGCATAAGACAAACCGGAGTCATAGAAAATTCTGTTTCGCCGTTTTCGTTACAGTAATTGTTTGTATCATAATATTCATTACCGTCTTCGTCCTCAAAAATAACGGTCAGGGACGGAAAGTTCTTTAAACAAATATCTTTATCACTGTTATTCTCAATTTTCAATGTAAAAGTATGCAGGGTTCTGTTCACATAAGCTTCTTCACCGAATATTTTATTTCCACTTTCGTCAATATGATAGGTTTTCCTTTGATAACCTTTAATTTTGTAAAAAGCATTGTAATCATCAAATTGATTTTCAACCTCGACATACGGCAAAAAGCTTTTTTTATAATCAAAATATTGCGCATAGGAGTTATCCTCATATAAATTCCGAAAATCTCTGTTATACTCAATTATTGAGAGATTAAGTGCCTCTCCGTTTTGAATAATTTCAAAGCTTTCTTCAAGCTCTACGGTATTCTCGTCAGTGAGTATTTTGGTCTTTGTATCTTCCGTACGGGGTTCAACTTTGCTTTCACCGTTTTTTGTGTTGCAGGATGTAAGAACAACTAACGCCGATAAAAAAATAAAAAATACAGAAATTTTCTTCATTTCATACTCCTAAAAAATCTTCACCAAAGTATCCAGCTGTCCGCCGATAAAAGACAAATATACATCATCTTCAAGATCCTTGTCTATAATAAAGCCTAATGTGCATTCAAGTTCCTCATTTGGTTTAAAATCATATACAAAAAATTTCTTCGCTCTCGTTATTTCGTTATCGGAATCCTTGTATTGTGATTGAGGAAAATAAACAGGACCTTCGGACAAATAATGCTTACCGTCAGAGCTTTTATACTGAATATGACCTTCAACTTCACCGACAAACTCGTCATCTATATCACTGTATTTATATAAGCACAAGGCGGGAGTGACGGTAAACTGCATATTTTTATCTGAAGTATTTTTCCAGACAAAATCTACAAGTAATAATTCCGGCTGTACATCATTGGTTTCACCGACATTCTTAATATCCAGCCCTCCGTTAATCGGCATATAGCTTATTCTGTTGTAAGTTTTGAATTTATTGTCAGAGGAAATACGATTCTTTATATCCTCACTGAAATCAAGAAAATTTTTTTCATCAAGTTCGGAAACTTTTTCAATTACTTTTATGTCTTTTATAGATACTCTAAAATCGCCGACATTCACTTCTTCATTTGTATCTTTAATATAAGCCTTCGGATATTTATTTTCTCCGAACATTTTATTTATTTCTTCTTCCGTGTAAGTCTTGACATCATTATTCTGCAAACCTGATTCATTATTGCTTATATTTTCTTCTTTATTATACTGACAACCACTACAAGCAATCACCATACATATAAGTATTACAACTATTAAAATTTTAGTTTTCATTTTATTCTCCTGTTCAAATATCCCACTCGTTTCCAATTGGGATATTTTAATTAGTTATAATTGCCAACAGAATCGGGACCCCACAAGCCTGACGCCTGCTTTCCAAAACCTACAGTAATTTTTATATACCGTGCTGACATTTT
Organism: Clostridiales bacterium; assembly: GCA_019415925.1. Taxonomy (GTDB): domain Bacteria; phylum Bacillota; class Clostridia; order Oscillospirales; family Acutalibacteraceae; genus Ruminococcoides. The sequence goes on along the minus strand of DXYG01000032.1, from coordinate 4,721 downwards.
AACACATATTAACAATAAAAACATAATTTTTGCAAAAATGATGTCAATTTCGCTCAAAGTGATGTATTTTTCTAATTATATTGGTAAAAATTAAAAATTCAAACCTAAAACAATGATATTTTTTGCAATATATGTTATAATTATGGCATAATTCACGGGAGGTTTTCCTTTTGAAAGTATTGATTTGTGACGATGATAAATATATTGTCGAAGAAATAAAAAATAATCTGAACACATTTACCGATAAACATAAAATAGCTTTTGATATTGATTCATTTTACAGCGGAATCAATCCGCTGAACAGCAATAACAGATATGATATGGCATTCATTGATATTGAAATGCCGCAGGTAAACGGTCTTACCTTATCCGCACAATTAAAAAAGGTAAACTCCAATATAATTATTTTCATAATTACATCGCACGAATCTTATCTTGATGACGCAATGGATTTGGATGTGTTTCGCTATCTTTCAAAACCTATTGACAAAGACCGTTTTTTTAGGGCGCTAAATACGGCTATTAATTATTTTCATTCCAATACTCAGATAATAACTCTTGAATATTATGACGAGTGTTACTCTGTTTTCACAAGCGATATAGTATATGTAACCATTGAAAACAGAAAAGCCGTCATTATAACACGGCAAAAAAAGTATTATACAAATCAAAAACTAAGTTATTGGAAAGAAAAATTAAAGGGATACGATTATTTTGCACAACCGCATTACAGCTATCTTGTTAATCTGAGGTATGTCTCGGGTTTCAATAAGACTCAGCTTAATATTAAAATGGATTTAAAAAATGAAATGCTTCCTATATCTCAGAGGTACTATTCAAACTTTAAAAAAGCATATTTTGCATACATAGGGGTATGAAAATGGTATATACAATTTGCTATGCGCTTATTTTTCTTGCAGAAATTCTGATATCACTGTTTTATTTTGAAAACAAATTTGAAAGAAGGATAAGTAAAAAGTTTCTGATAATCTCATTTATGGCAGCTTATGTAATTCTGTACTTTGCAAGGCTGATTAATATAACTGTTGTAAATATGATCGTATTTTTTGTCTGCAATTTCTTTTTGCTTTATCGTTGCTACAAGGCAAAAATAAAGTCCGCAATATTTCATTGCAGTATACTTTTAGTATTTAATGTTACTACAGAATTTGTTGTTATGTTATTCTCAGCTGCCATACTCGGAACTGAACTACTCGCCTGTCTTGATAATTCGGTAAACCTTATTTTTCAATCAACCATCAGCAAACTGCTTTACTTTTTTTCAATGTATATACTATCAAAGGCATCTTCAAATGAGCGCCGTAAAGAAAGTCCTGCTGCGTCGCTTATACTGTTTCTTCTGCCGATATCAAGTACTTTGATTATATATGCAATACTATATGCACTTGCAGAATATGAATTAGGACAAGTCTTTTTAACCTTGCTTTTAATCGGCATAGTGGTATTGCTTTTTTCAAATATAGCGGTGTTCTGGGTTTATGAATTCACTCTGAAAACTCAGAGCCGCAATATGGAATTGGAATATGAAAAGCAGAAACTAAAATCTGCAGCTGAGTATTACGATTTACTCAATGAGCAGAATGAAAGCTCAAGAATTGTTATGCATGACATTAAAAGACATTTAAATGCAATTAAAAGTATAGCTGGGGACGATGCTATTACCGAGTACATAGATAATTTTATCGAAGACTTCAGCGTAAACAAATCCGTTGATTATTGTAACAATCCTATGGTTAATTCTATAGTCAACAGGTATAAATCTGTGTGCGACAGGCTTGGGGTGAAGATGAATATTGACATCAGAAGTGCCGATTTTGGTTTCATGAACCAACCCGACATAACTGCTCTGCTTGACAATCTGCTTGAAAACGCAGTCGAAGCGGCAGAAAATACAGAAAACGGATTTATAGATTTTTCGGCGTTTGTACGCAAAAATAAATATCTGTCAATACAGCTTACAAACTCTGTAAAGAATATTATAGCCGTCAAAAACAACCGAATAGCATCGTCCAAAAAATCAGGCTCAATACACGGAACAGGACTAAAAAGCATTCAAAGGGTTGTAAAAAAATATGACGGTGAAATAAATATGTGTTTCAACGAGGGTGATATGACCTTCACATCAAATGTTGTGTTTGAAATTCCTCAACTAAACTATGAATATTGATTACAAAAACATTAATAAGACGAGTTTCAACGCCTGATAAAGACAAAGAAAACACTTTAGAAATGACTTCGCTCTACAATAGCGGATTTTCCGATTTCTCTCCTAATGGTGTATTCAAGATTCACAGAATTATATTTGGTGATGTATATGAATTGGCAGGAAAACACAGAAGTATTAATATTAAGAAGCGTTAACCGTTGCTTTTAGAAAAGAGTGTATAGTATTCTAATTGGTATTGTATTGATAAAGATTTGAAGAGACTGTGCGGTACTGTCTGCAAGTGCAGGCTATGTCCGCAATGCTTTTGTTGGCAACCCATAAAATTTTGTGTAAATAATAATCCTTAAGCAATAACAGAACACTGGATTGCGGTGCAATCAGGCTTTCTGATTTGCCCCGTGTCAACTTTTCATTCCTGTCTGCGGAATGTTATGCACGCCAAAGCGTGAATAACATTTTGCAGACAGGAAATTCTATTCTCGGGGGCAAATCAAGCAGGTATTCTGTCCTCAAATATTATCGATAACTGGCTTAAAACTACATCCCAGTTTCGACATCTTTGCGTCCAGCGTTCGACAATCTTTTGCGACGCTAAATACAACATTTTGCGCAGGCTGTCATCATTTGTGAATGATGGCTTGTTCTTCGTAATCTGTCTGAACTGACGGTTCAAGCCTTCAATAATATTTGTCGTATATATTATCTTCCGAACCTCGGGCGGATATGCGAAAAACGTGGAGAGAATATCCCAATTTTCTTCCCAGCTTTTAACGCAGGACGGATAGGTTTTGCCCCACTTATCCTTGAATAAAATCAGGTTGTTCATAGCTTCTTCCTCGCTGATTGCCTGATACACTTTCTTGAGGTCAGCCATCAGCTCTTTGATGTGCTTGTAACTTACAAATCTTGTGCTTGAGCGTATCTGATGAATGATGCAACGCTGAATTTGTGCATTTGGAAAAGCCGCTTCAATAGCTTGTCTGAAACCTGTCAGACCGTCCACGCAGAACAGAAATACATCCTTAATTCCACGAGTTTTGAGTTCATTCAACACATTCAGCCAGAATTTACTGCTCTCATTTTCGCCAATCCATATACCGAGAATGTCTTTCTGACCGTCAAGATTGATGCCCAAAACTACATATGCAGCCTTCGTGATATACTGATGATTCTCCTTGACCTTGTAATGAATTGCGTCCATAAACACAAACGGATATACTGCTTCAAGAGGTCGGTTTTGCCAGGCAGTAACATCAGGTATAATCTTCTCGCTTATCTTGCTGACAAGCTCAGGCGAGATTTCAACATCATAAAGATTTTTGATTTGCTCTGCAATGTCACGCTGGCTCATTCCACAAGCGTAGAGCGAGAGGATTTTCTCTTCCATACCGTCAACATTACGATTATATTTGCCGATTATTTTAGGTTCATATTCGCCGTTTCTGTCCCTCGGAACTTTAATATCAAGCTCTCCCATCTGTGTTTTTATCGTCTTTTTTGAGTAGCCGTTTCTGTAATTTTTCGACTTATTGCTACATTCATTATTCGACGTTCTTTCGCTTTTCTCGTAGCCGAGCTCATTGGCAAGCTCACATTCCATAACCTCCTGAAGAATGTCCTTGAACATATTTTTCATTGCTGTCATAACTTCATCTGTTGAGGTGAATTTCTGACTTCTTACAAACTCTCTCATCATTTCTGCCGGTACTTTTTCCATTAAAAAAACTTCCTTTCAAGCTTTGTTTTTTCTATTTCCATTATTGCTTGAAAGGAAGTCTATTATTCACTTTTACACAAACTTTTCGGCGGTCTCCTTTTGTTATCTGTTATTTTGGCGAGCATTCTGAATATGAACACAACTTAAAATACTTCTTGCCACTATTTATTCTAAGCCGATTTAAGAGTCTGCTGCTACAAATATCATCACAGAAGAAAAATCATCCCAGAGATTACAATCCTACACCTCATGAGTATATTGAGGATAAATAAACATCTCTTTTCTTTGTTTATTGCGGTGCAAATTTTGAGCTCTTGATTCCTTTACAATGAATCTTTGTTATGCTATGATATATATAGTAACGAGAGAGTTAAGTTGGCAGGAATTTTCCAATAGCATCAATAAAGCATCAAAATTACAAAAACGCAATTCTGATGCTCAAACTTTGGCTTAAAAAGTGGCTTATATATGCGGTTTTGAACTTTCAACAGTCGCTCCAAAACCGCGTGCCGAGGGTTCAAGTCCGCTGACTTCCCATAAGGAACATATAACTTAATTTTTTACAGAGCAGGTAGTTTTCGCTATCTGCTCTGTTTTTTGCTGTGATTTTGCTATTGAATATCTCTCACCAGAATTTTCCGATATGCGTCAGGAATATGTCAATCTCATACTTTGCTCCGGTAATGTCTTTGTCATTTTCATGTATGGTGATTTTGCTTACAAAGGTTCGGAGTATCTCGGGTGTAAGCTTTTCAATGTAGATGTATTTGTTTGCCAAGGCAATGAACCTATCAACATTGCTTTCATCAGTCTTGA
>DXYG01000031.1 GCA_019415925.1 Clostridiales bacterium | reverse complement strand
TATCAAATAATCAAAGGATTTACATACTCGGCAGAGAATAATTTCTAAACAAAATCAGTTAGGAAAAGTCGAGTGGGAATAATTAACGAAGGCTCAAAAACCCAGTAATATCAAGGTTTTTCGGACTTCGACCACCCCTTTTGATAACAATTTGATAACACCCTTTGAAGCACCCTTTATTCTATATCCCGTATGGTTTGCAGGTTATCAGAATAAACAATGCGTGGATTGGGACTAATGTAACCGTATTATAAGACGATGAAAGCCCTTAACTGTGGATAACGCAGTTAAGGGCTTTTTGTCGTCTTTATTTGTCTTTTAAGTGGTCTTTGAATGCTTCGACCATTGCATCGCTGAGTTCTTGTGAAGGGACTTTAACCCATCCGCTTTCGGTATCGAACTTAGGATAGTTGTAACGCCAACGGTCATATTCCTCTTTGGAGATTTCGCCGTTTCTGTACTTTTCAGCTTGCTTCTGCCAAGCAGCAAAGTATTTCTGAATAGAAGCGTTGCTACCTACTCTGCCGTCAAGACGGATACAAACTTCATCATCGACCTTGTCGATCTTGAAGCCGTAAATATCCTCTAATGTAAAAAGCGTATGCATAAGACCGAGTTCGCTGTCAATGTCCGGTACGGTCAAAGCCAAAGGCGAAACCTCTAATACTTGTGCAAGCGATTGCGTTAAATCTGCTTTGGGTGTTCTTGAGCCGGACTCATATTGAGCCATACGAATGTCGGCGGTCTTTTCGGGAAAACCGACAGCAATACCGAGCCACTTTTGAGTCATACCTTTTAGGTTACGCAAAAAACGTATTCTTTCACCGATTGCCATAGTTATCTTCTCCAATCTATGTGCTGTGAACATAGTATAGCATATACGCTTGGGCGTTGTCAAGATAACCAAAGCAAAAAAGTTAAATATTTTCTTGCAAACCTCTTGACTTAACGGAATTTGCTTGGTATAATGGTTAAACAAATACCGTTAGTGTATTTGCAGAAAATTAAATGACCGTCCGATCAAGCACAAACCGCCAAGACCTTCCGAAAGGAAGTGAGCGCTCCGTAAGGGGACTGCACAGCGCCCATCGACAAGTGGGAATGCCTGCAGGAACTTGTGACGGCAGAACGGCAGCACAAATCACAATTACTATTAAGAAAGGAAGATCAGAATGGAAAACAAATTTATGCGAGTAGAAGAAGTTGCGGAAGTCCTCGAAGTTTCAACTTCATTCGCCTATAAGGTCATAAGACAGTTGAACGATGAGTTAAAAGCTAAAGGCTTCATAACAATCGCAGGGCGTATCAACCGAGAGTATTTCTACGAAAGACTTTATCACAATGGAAAGGTGGTGATATAAATGCCGGTATACAAGAGCGACAACGGCACTTGGTATGTCCTTACCCGATATTTAGATTGGAAGGGCGAACGCAAGCAGAAATGCAAGCGAGGATTTGAAACAAGAAAAGAAGCAGTCGAATGGGAGCGTACCTTTCAGCAGCAGAACGCCGCCGATATGGATATGACCTTTGAAGCCTTCTTTGAGCTTTATGCAAACGATATTAAGCCCCGCTTGAAAGAAAACACTTGGCTGACCAAAGAGCATATCGTGGAAACCAAGATTATGCCTTACTTTGCAAAGCGAATTATCAGCGAGATAACCACGAAGGATGTTATGGCGTGGCAGAATGAACTGCTTGCCTACCGTGACGAAAACCGCAAGCCATATTCGCAGACCTATCTCAAGACCGTCCACAATCAACTCAGCGCCATTTTTAACCACGCTGTCAGACACTATGACCTTCGTTCCAACCCCGCTTCCAAAGCCGGAAATATGGGCACAGAGGAACGCAAGGAAATGAAGTTTTGGACAAAAGACGAGTATAAAAAGTTTGCGGATGAAATGATGGACAAACCCGTTTCCTACTATGCTTTTGAGGTTTTATATTGGTGCGGCATCCGTGAAGGCGAACTGTTGGCATTAACCCCTGCCGATTTCGATTTTGTAAAAGGTACGCTTACCATTAACAAATCCTATCAGCGTTTGAAAGGGCGGGATGTGATTACCACACCTAAAACCAAGAAAAGCAACCGTACCATTAAAATGCCGCAGTTTCTTTGTGAAGAAATGCAGGATTATCTCGGTATGCTCTACGGCGTGGGCAAAAAAGACCGCATTTTCAATATCTCAAAGCATTATTTGAGCAGAGAGATGGAGCGTGGCTCAAAAGCCGCAGGGGTAAAGCGTATTCGTATTCACGATCTCAGACACAGCCATATTTCCCTTTTAATTGATATGGGATTTTCGGCGGTGGCAATCGCTGACCGTGTAGGACACGAAAGCATTGAGATAACCTACCGATACGCACATCTGTTTCCATCAAAGCAAGTGGAAATGGCAAAGAAATTAGATTATGAAAGGATGGATATAACCAATGTCTGCTAAAAATCTTGACCGTCACAACCGTTGGAGAAGCAAAACTGTTGCTTTCCGTATGTCTCCCGAAGAAGCCGATCAGCTCGATACGAACGTAAGGCTGTCGGGACTGACTAAACAAGACTACCTTTGTTCTCGCTCCTTGCAGCAGGAGATAACGGTAGTCGGTAATCCGAGAGTGTATAAGGCACTTCGCAATGAGCTTGCCGCTGTTCTTTCAGAACTGAAGCGTATCGAAAGCGGCGGCAACGTAACCGATGAACTGCTCGACACCATTGAGCAGATAAACACCACCTTATATGGAATGAAAGGAGACGGCGGCGTTGGCGTATAAAACCGAAAAGACTGTTCCCAATGTATCTGTTGGCGCAGATACGGAACAGTCTTCTCAAAAATGTACTGTCCTTATTATAACCGACTTCTCCTTCAATTTCAATAGTTTTGATGAAAATTGAAAGGAGGTAATGCCTATGGCAGAACTTAAAATCATCAGTATGGATGAGGTTGCCGTCGAGGAAGTGGAATGGTTGTGGTATCCCTATATCCCATACGGGAAACTGACAATCATTCACGGTGACGGCGGCGAAGGTAAAACAACCTTGATTTTGCGGTTGGCGGCGCTGTTGTCGAGGGGAGAAAAACTTCCCTGCGACGATACCGCACGTGAGCCGATCAAAATCATCTATCAGACCGCAGAGGATGGACTTGGTGATACCATCAAGCCCCGCCTGCTTGCAGGCAATGCGGACTGCTCACAGATTAAGGTGATAGACGAATCCGAAGCGGCGCTTACAATGCTTGACGAGCGTGTAGAAAAGGCTATTGCTGAAACGGGAGCAAGGGTAATTATCTTGGATCCGATGCAGGCGTATATCGGCGCTAAGGTCGATATGAACCGAGCGAACGAAGTCAGAAATATTCTCTCCCAACTTGGCAGGATCGCAGAGAAATATCGCTGTGCGATTATCCTTGTAGGGCATTTGAACAAGGCGCAGGGTAATAAATCCAATTATAGAGGTCTTGGCTCTATTGACTTTCAAGCAACGGCACGAAGCGTCCTTGTGGTCGGCAGAGTAAAGGACAAGCCGGAGGTGCGTGTGGCAGCACATCAAAAGTCATCACTTGCACCGGAAGGTAAACCTATTGCCTTTGAACTGAGCGAAGCAAACGGGTTTCGATGGCTCGGTCATTATGATATTTCTATCGACGATCTTCTCAGCGGTGTTAGTCGTGAGAAGAAATCCGATATGGCTGAAAGCCTCATCGTTGACTGCCTTTCCGATGGGAAGTATCCGCAACAAATCGTGCTGCAGAAAGCACAGCGTTTGGGTATCTCCAAACGAGTGCTTGACGAAGCGAAGAAAACGCTGAGGGTGCGGTCTGTTAAGGAAGGCAGTCAATGGTATTGGGAACTACCCGATGAAAAAGAAGCAGGCAACTTTTAAGGTTGCAACATTGCAAAGGTGCGGGACTTTCGCAATCTTGCAATGTTCTTTTTCGGGTGGTAGTGAGCAATACGAAAGTTTCGGCGGGGTGCAGGGTGCCATTTTCAAAGGGCAGCTCTGCTGGGTGCTTACCGCAGTAAGCAGGGCAACGCCCTACACCCCCTCGGAGAGCCCACGACATCTTTGCAGCAGAATTGCTGAAAGTGTCATAGTGGGTTACACACTTTGAAAAAGTTGTGTAACAGCGGCTCTCCAAAATTTCGCCTATGGAAAGGAAGTGAGAAGATGGCGAAGGAAAATTTTAGTGTCGCTCGTGTGGAAACCCGAACGAGAGCATCTGTCGGCAAGTTTGAGCGACACATTGAACGCAAAAACGAGAGTTATGAAAATATGAACGTTGACCTCTCCCGTACCCCGATGAACGTTAGCTTTAAGGGTTGCGGTGAGCTGACCTATAATGAATACCTCGACCAAATGATTGCCGCAGGAACGGTGTCGCTGAAAGGTTTGAAACCCGATGCGAAGGTCTTTGACGAGATGATTATGGATGTCAACACCGAGTATTTTGAGAAGAACGGCGGCTATGATTTTGCTTGCAGATTCTATGAAGAAGCGTTCCGCTTTGCAGAAAAAATATACGGCAAGGACAATATTTTCTCCGCCGTAATGCACGCTGACGAGCTGAACGTAGCAATGACCGAGAAATACGGCAGACCGATTTATCACTACCATTTGCACATTATGGCATTGCCGGTGGTGGATAAAGAAGTACGTTGGTCGAAGCGGTGCAAAAATCCCGAACTTGTGGGAACGGTCAAAGAGGTCATCCATCAAGTAAGCCATTCAAAGAAATGGCGTTCCGAAAAAGCACTTGACGAAGATGGAAATCCCATCCTCAACAGCAAAGGGAAACAAGTTTATCACGCTTCCTACAGCGTTCTGCAAGACAAATTTTATGAGCATATGCAGAGTGCAGGCTTTGACGGTTTCAGCCGTGGAGAGCGTGGCAGCACCGCTGAAAATCTCACCTCGCTCGAACACAAGATTAAGCAGGATCAAAAGCGGCTGTCCGATCTGCAAGAGAAAATTGCCGATGTGCAAGTGCGTTATGATGATAAGAAAACCGCTTCAATGACTTTTATGGAGATAGACAATTCCGGCAAAAAATCTCTCACAGGCAAATACACCGTGTCGGCAGAGGACTATCAGAAGCTGACTTCTCTTGCGAAGCGTAGCTACTCGGCAGAGTCCGAGGTGCGAAAATTGCAAGACCAAAACCGATATTTGTCACGGCAGATATGGTCGTTACAATCGGAAGTTTCTCGGCTGAAGGAAGCGTTATCTGAGCTGACCGAGAAGTGCCGCCCGTATCTTGAAGCATTGAAGGCTGCACCGAAAGCGGTTAAGGAATTTATAGATGGTATTCTTGAACGCTTTAAGAAGCAGGAAAAGAGCATTATGTATGAGCCGATTCCTGCACCCAAAAATCAACCCCAAGAGCGTGGGCAACGCTCAAAAAATAGAAATTATGAAAGGTAGGAACACACAATGAAACAGCATTTCACAGACGAAAGAACGGGCATCCGCTACACTTTGCAGGGCGATTATTATCTGCCCGATCTGCAATTACCACACGAAAAAGAAACCGAAATCGGCTTATGGGGACAGCGGCGATTGCGGCATTTGAAGCAAAACCGAAAGGTTTTATACACCAATTTGCTCACCACCGGAAAACTCAATGACCACCTTACCGAGATCGACAAGCAGGCAGAGGATATGTTTCTTAGGCTTGTAAAGGAGATGGCAGAGCGTGAGGGAGTTACCGAAAAACTTAAAGCGGATAATCAAATGGAGTGGGTTGGTCGTATGAATAATATTCATAGCAGAGCAACGGAAATTGTAAATGCAGAATTGATATTCGCATAACGTCAGCGGCGGCAGGGAGATAAAAATCCCTGCCGTTAATTCATTATGCGTATTGACAATAATATAAATTTTGTATATAATATTTATATTATCACGATTATGGGAGAATATTATGGAAAAGAAACCTGCCATTGTTGCAAAAAGATTGACCGAGCTGAGAGAAGGAATACACGTCTCACAAGCAAGGCTTGCGGCTGTTTTTGATTTAGATCAGCCTGCCATCTTTCGCTATGAAAACACTCAATCCTTTCCGCCTTACGGTGTGTTGATGAAGTATGCGGATTTTTTCAATGTATCGCTGGATTATATTTTCGGAAGATGTGACGAGCCGCACGGACAGTTGTACGACGCTCAGCCAAAACCGTTAGAGGACACGCAATTATCATCGTTTCTTTCGATGTGCTTTGATCCGTCATCGTCGGCTAATGCAAAATTGAAAGAGGCGGTTCGCAGGATATTGCAGGAGGAAACTGCCAATCGTGAAATAACAAATGGAGAAACAGAAAATGAATGTTGAGAAATTTATAAGAAATGAAAAAACGGTTGCCGTGATCACGGGAGCTGAAAAAGTATTGACCGATGTGCAATCGGCACTTGACCTCATTATGACCGCTAAATATGAGGTAGGCACAAATCTGATTGCCATTGAAAAAAGTGCCGTAGCCGATGACTTCTTTATCCTTAGTCGAGGTCTTGCGGGCGAGATGCTCGAAAAATTCATCACCTATCAAGCAAAACTCGCCATCTTCGGAGATTATTCTCACTATACAAGCAAGCCGCTGAAGGATTTTATTTACGAGAGTAATAAAGGCAAGGATGTGTTCTTTGTTGCTACGCAGGATGAGGCACTTGAAAGGTTGACGAGATAATTGTCAATAAGCAAAATTGATATTCGCATAACGTCAGTGACGGCAGGGAGAATAAAATTTCTCTGCCGCCGCTTCTTTTTTTTTTGCAAAACCTATTGACAAACATCTATGTATTGCATATAATACATATAGATGATTGTCTATTGGAGGTGTTTCGGATGGATGAAAAAAAGATGGCGTTGATCTTCAAAGCATTTTGCGATGAAAACCGTATCCGCATTTTGAAAATGCTCCGAAGCGGCGAAAAGTGTGCTTGTAAAATGCTTGATGAACTCAATGTAACACAGCCTACGCTGTCCCATCATATGAAAATTCTTTGTGACTCCGGTATTGTGCTTGGTCGCAAAGAAGGTAAGTGGATGTATTATTCCATTTCGGCAGAAGGGGCGAAAGTCGCTGCGGATTGTATAAAGGAGTTAACATCCGCCCCAAAGGGATAACAAGTCGTGATGTGAAAAGCAGGAAGTCCAATCTTTTCCGCACGACTTCCTTTAACACCTATATATAGACACATCTCAATATATTTATGTATGAAAGGAGCTTTTTCTTATGGAAGCACTAAAAACTGTGTGGAACTTCATCCAAGATGAAGTTCTCGGAATGAATTGGCTGGATCGGCTTCTTGCAACGATTCTGAATGCCGTTGGGTTGGATACAACCGGCAAGATCGGCAGCAGCATTCATTTCTTTATCTATGATACCATCAAAATTATGGTATTGCTCGGTGTGTTGATTTTGATTATTTCGTATATTCAAAGCTATTTCCCGCCGGAGCGAACAAAGAAGATACTCGGCAGATTTCACGGAATTGGAGCAAATATTGTTGCCGCTTTGCTTGGTACAGTAACGCCTTTCTGTTCTTGCTCGTCTATCCCGTTATTTATCGGCTTTACAAGTGCGGGACTTCCTCTCGGTGTAACATTTTCGTTCCTTATTTCTTCCCCGATGGTCGATCTCGGCAGCCTTGTGTTGTTGATGAGCATTTTCGGTTGGAAAGTTGCTGTACTCTACGTCATACTCGGTCTTGTTATTGCCGTTCTTGGCGGCACAATTATCGAGAAGCTTCACCTTGAAAATCAAGTGGAGGAATATATCCGAAACGGTCATACCCTTGAAGTACCGCAAGAGGAACTGCATTTCAAAGACCGTATGAAATTTGCGTGGGAGCAGGTGGCTGAAACTGCAAAGAAGGTATTTCCCTATGTATTGGTTGGAGTCGGTGTCGGCACCTTTATCCATAACTGGATACCGGAAGACTTTATCGTAAAGGTGCTTGGCGATAACAATCCGTTCGGTGTTATCCTTGCAACTGTCGCAGGTATTCCTCTGTATGCAGATATTTTCGGCACAATTCCGATTGCAGAAGCTTTACTTGCAAAGGGTGCTTTGCTTGGTGTAGTTTTGTCCTTTATGATGAGTGTTACAACGCTGTCCCTGCCTTCTATGATTATGCTTCGCAAGGCAGTTAAGCCAAAGCTGCTTGCCATCTTTATTGGAGTATGTACGGTAGGAATTATTGTGGTTGGATATTTCTTTAATCTGATCCAACCTTTGATTATATAAAATTTGGAGGTAATAATTATGGCATTATTTAATTTCGGAAAGAAAAAAGAGCAGTCTTGCTGCTGTTGTGGTTTTGACGCAGAAACAAAAATTGCTGGGCCGACAGTAGAAAAAGGAAATGACGAACTGAAAAGCATTAAAGTTCTTGGTGCAGGCTGTGGTTCTTGCCACGAACAACTGAAGTTCGCAAAAGAAGCGGTAAAGAATATGGGGTTAGACATCGAGGTTGAATACATTACCGATCTGCCCAAAGTAATGGAATATGGTGTTATGCACATTCCGGCGCTTGTGGTGAACGAGCAGGTGGTTTCAATGGGCAAGGTGTTGAAAACGGCAGATGTGGTGAAACTGCTCTCCGAATGGAACAAGTAAAATTTATCACTATGATTAACGGCGGCAGGGAGAATAAAACTCCTTGCCGCCGCTTTACTTTGTAAAACAGGTAGAAAAAGTCATATTTCTGTGATATAATACATTAAAAATGAACTTTCAAGTTTGAAAACAAAGGCAGGCACAGTTATGTTTGAAGATATTTTCCATAGAAGAAAGCTAAATATCGAAAAACTACAGAGTTTCGGTTTTGAAATGCGAAATGGTAGCTTTGAATATACTGTGCCTATTATGAACGAAGCCTTTTTGCTTACCGTTTTGGTGACGAAGAACGGCAATGTCGATACACGACTTGTAGAAAAAGAAACCGATGAGCCGTATGTTTTGTATAAGACGAGTGCGGCAGGCTCTTTTGTAGGTGAAGTAAGAACCGAGATCGGGAGCGTTCTTTCAGAGATCGCTGGTAAATGCTTTGATTTTTCCGTTTTCAAAAACGACCAAACGCTTGCGGTTATCGATTATGTTCGGGATACATACGGTGATGAACTTGAATATCTATGGGAAAAGTTTCCCGACAATGCCGTATGGAGAAGAAAAGACAACCAAAAATGGTAGGCGCAATTCTTACCGTATCGGGACGCAAGTTGGGACTCCCGACCGATGAAATTCTTGAAATTATAGACCTGCGGCTTGAAAAGGAACTTATGGAGCAGACGATTGACAACGTCCGCTATTTCCCCGGTTGGCACATGAACAAAAAGAATTGGTACACGATTATCCTTGACGGTCGCATACAGACCGAGGAAGTTTGCACTCGGATTGACGAAAGCTACCGACTTGCAAAAAAGTGAATTTGAAGGTGATTTTAATGATAACTGTAAAAATTATAGATAGTGATAGAAAAGACGATATTAACATTCCCAATCACCCTTTCCGACTATTCGGACTGATGCTGCCGTCCTACAACAACGGCAAATGGGATCATACGGAGCTTGTATTCCCGCCCGAAAACCACACCCAAATGTGCTTTCCCGACGAGAATTACAATTATGATAAGATGGCAAAGAAGCACATTTTTATCGGCGCATACGACGGGGACAAATGCATTGGTCTTGCCATTCTGCGCCACGATATGTTCAAATATATGTACCTTTATGACTTGAAGGTCAACGCCGAGTATCGCAGTAAAGGTGTCGGCAAAATGCTGATTGACGAGTCCAAAAAGGTCGCAAAGGATAACGGCTACATCGGCGTTTACACGCAAGGTCAGGACAACAATCTCGGTGCCTGCCACTTTTATCTTGGCAACGGCTTTGAGATCGGTGGGCTGAACACCCACGTGTATAACGGCACGTCGCAGGAGAACAAGAAGGATATTTTCTTCTACTATACGAACAAATAAGTGAGGAAAACGACAATGATACGCAAAATGCAAATAGCAGATTACAGCGATGTATATAACCTATGGCTTGCCAATAAAGGCATGGGGCTAAACGATGTAGACGATTCAGAAAGTGGCATTGTCCGTTTTCTTGACCGCAACCCCGATACCTGCTTTGTCGCAGAGCGCGACGGTAGGCTTGTCGGTGTCATTATGGCAGGCAACGACGGTAGGCGCGGATTTATCTATCACACAGCGGTGCATCCCGACTATCACAGACAAGGCATTGGATCGGCGCTCGTGTCGGCGGCACTGGAAACCTTGAGGTCTGTCGGCATAACTAAAGTAGCGCTTGTGGTGTTTGAGCGAAATCAAGGCGGCAACGCCTTTTGGGAAAAGCAAGGTTTTACGGTCAGGAACGACCTTACCTACCGCAACAAAGCCCTTGTGGAAATGGTACGAAAGGATACTTAAAATGAACTTCGATACGATAAAAAAGAAATTAGAAGCCCTCGGTTACAAGGTATCCTGCTTTGATACGACAGCAGAAGCGACCGAGTACATAAACGGCGAGATTGATGGCAAGACCGTCGGCTTCGGTGGCTCTATGACGTTAGAAGAAATGGGGCTTTACGAGGCACTTTCCACACATAACGACGTGCGTTGGCATCAGCGTATTCCTGAAGGCAAAACGAGTAAAGAGGTGCGCCTTGCCGCAAATGCCGCCGAGATCTACGTGTCCTCGGTCAACGGACTTGCCGAAACGGGCGAGATCATCAATATCGACGGCAACTGCAATCGTGTGGCATCAATCTTTTACGGACACGAAAAGGTGTATCTTGTCGCAGGCGAAAACAAAATTGCCAAAGACTACGACAGCGCACTTTGGCGTGCGAGAAATATCGCATCGCCTCTGAACGCCCGCCGCTTCGGACTCAAAACGCCCTGCGCCGTTGGTGAGCTTCGTTGCTATGATTGCAAAAGTCCCGAACGTATCTGCCGAGGACTGTCGGTGTTATGGTCAAAGCCGATGACGGGCGAGTTTGAGATTATTTTGATTGGAGAAAAATTGGGATATTGATAAATAAAAATTTGATAAGTAATAAGAGTGAAATATAGATACTGATATTGCGAAGGTGATGTGTGATTTAAGATAAGGCAAGGCTTTTGGTTTATAGATATTTCCTTGTAACCCTTGAAATTCCAAGCAAAATCGTTTATAATACTTATATACCACTTGTTATTATCCACGATGTTACTATTCTTGTTATCAACCTCGATAACAAAATGATAACAGGAGCTTTTTAAGTCAGGATAATACGAATACATTAGATAATCAAGAGGATACGAAGCAATAATCGCTAAACAAAATGTGTTAAGTTAAGCTTCGTAAGAAGAGTGGGAGTAATAAAATGTTAGGTCATTTTGGTTTTTCATATGTCGGTGCAATATATCTTGTAATGCTTTTTGTTCCGAATATTATCTGGTCAAAGCACCAACCTGTCGGCTATAATTCAGACGGTGAAAATCGCATACTGTTAGTTTTTGAGAGAATAGGTGAAGTTGCTGTTTCTTGTATAGCAGTGATTTTTTCTGATTTTAACTTACGATTTGATTCCTTTTGGTCATTATGGTTGTTTGCTTCATTAATCTTTATGTTGCTGTATGAAATTTACTGGATAAGATATTTCAGAAGTCATAGGTTGCTTGAAGATTTTTATTCAAGCTTGCTCGGTATTCCTGTTGCAGGTGCAACATTACCCGTGATTTCATTTCTGATTCTCGGAATTTACGGCAAAAACATATGGATGATTGTTTCGGTAATTATTCTCGGCATAGGTCACATCGGCATACACCTTCAACATAAGAAACAACTTAATAAATAAAACAAAGCTTTCGGATTTTCGTTCCGAAAGCTTTTGCATTATTTATCAATAAATTCAAAAACAGTTTTAGCCAGAATCTCAATTCCCTTTGAGATTTTCTCCTGCGGTATTCCCGAAAAGCTCAAGCCAAATTCGTTATTCTCCGTTTTATAGGGCATAATACCGACAGAGAGCATTCTTAGTTTTTCATCAACTGCTTTCCTGTTTACATTTCCGGAAACAAAAATTGAAATGTACAGTGAGGTTTCATTAAATACAATTTTAGCCGAGTTTCCAAACTGCTTTTTTATGCTGTCAAGAATCACCTTGCTTTTTTCAAGATAAATTCGTCTTGCCTTTCGCAGATGTGCATCAATCTTTCCGTTTTCTATATACTTTGCAAGAGCAAGCTGTTCCGCTTTTGATGCAGTCTGATTTGTAATGTGCTTTATTTTGTTGTAAGCACTCATACACTTATCGGGCAGAACCATATAACTGATTCTCACCGAGGGAAGAAGTACCTTTGAAAACGAGCCGAGATAAACGGTGTTTTCAGCGTCGTAGTTCTGAACGCAGGGCATTGGGTGAGTAATATATCTCAACTCTCCGTTGTAGTCGTCCTCAATAATCAGCGCATTGTTATTTTTTGCCCATTCAATTATTTCAAGCCGCCTGTTAACAGGCATATTCGTTCCGCTTTCACTTGTAAAATTCGGGTTAATCAGAATTAAATCAGGTTTTATTCTGTCAAGAGAATCAACTGTAACACCGAACTTGTCGTTTTCAAAATATTCAATATCATAGCCAAAGCTTTTAAAAACAAGCTCGGACTGAATATAACTTGAATCAGCCATAGCAATTTTTTTATTTCTGCCGAGAATTGTGCATAATAAATAAAGCAACGGCTGAGTACCTGCCCCGACAATAATATTTTCAGTCACAGTGTTAACACTTCTCGTACCCAAACTGTATTTTTGAAGTGCTCTTCTTAGCGTTTTTTCACCTTGTTCGTCACCGTAAGAGGTTAGCAGATAATTCTGATTCAGTACGTCCTTAACACATTTTTTCCATTCTGTGAGATTTATAATTTTTTCGTCAATACTCTTTCCGCTGAAGTCATATTCAAAAAACCTGTTTTGCTCGCTTTTATCCGAATTTTCCGATTCAAAAGACTTAGGACGGCTGTTAAACTCTGCCTCTACATAATAGCCGCTTTGCGGAACATTCTTAATATATCCCTCAACGCAAAGCTGTTCATATGCGCCTGTAACAGTAGTTTTTGAAACCGACAAATCTTCACTCAGCCGTCTGATTGAGGGCATTTTAGTACCTTTCTTAAGACTTCCGTTTTCAATTGAACGCCGAACCGACAGATAAATCTGCCTGTAGAGCGGAGCTTTTTCCTTTTTATCAATAATAATAAAGTCGTTGAGCATACAATCACCATCTATATTTTAACATTATGGAAATATTATTGCAATAATATCCTCGAACAGTTGAAATTTTTTACATAAATCTGTATAATTAATAAGATAGATGTTCGTGAAAGGGGTATACGATGAACACGATTGCAAAAGATTTTTTCAAAGATATGTGCGGTAAAAAGGTTGCATTTATCGGAATAGGCACAAGCAACCTGCCGCTTATTAAGCTTTTTGCCGACAAGGGTGCAAAGGTAATCGCCTGCGACAAAAAGGATTTTGAGTCCCTCGGTGAAAACGGTATAAAGGCAAAGGAATACGGTGCAGAGCTTATGCTCGGTGATAATTACCTGTCAGACATTGACGCTGACATTGTATTCAGAAGTCCGGGAACTCCGTTTTATAAAGAAGAGCTTGTGGCTTTAAGGAACAAGGGTGTTGTGCTCACTTCTGAAATGGAAGTGTTTTTCGACTTGTGTCCGTGCAAGACAATTGCTATAACAGGCTCTGACGGAAAAACAACAACTACTACAATTATTTCCGAATTTTTAAAGGCAAGCGGAAAAAACGTTCACCTCGGCGGAAATATAGGAAAGCCTTTGCTTCCTGAGATTGAATCAATCAGCAGTGACGATTATGCAGTAGTTGAGCTTTCAAGCTTTCAGCTTATTTCAATGAGAAAAAGTCCGGACGTCGCTGTTGTAACAAACCTTGCTCCTAATCACCTTGACATACATAAGGATATGCAGGAGTATATTGATTCAAAAAAGAACCTCATTCTTCATCAGAATGCTTTTTCAAAGGCAGTCCTTAATCTTGACAATGAAATCACAAATGAATTTTCCAATTCTGTCAGAGGTCAGCTTGAAAAGTTTAGCGTTAAAGAAAAGCTCTATAACGGCGCTTATCTTGACGGTACAACAATTTGCTACAGCGACTATGGCAAGATTACAGAAATTATGGATTACAGGGATATAAAGATTCCGGGTATGCACAATGTTGAAAACTACCTTGCCGCAATTTCGGCAGTGTGGGGAATAGTTGACGTGGATACAATTGTCGCTGTTGCAAAGACATTCGGCGGCGTTGAGCACAGAGCAGAGTTTGTAAGAGAATTCAACGGCGTCAGGTATTATAACGACTCAATAGCCTCCAGCCCTACAAGAACAGCCCTCGGCACACTTTCTCTTTATGATGAGAAAATTATCATAATTGCAGGCGGATATGACAAGCATATTCCATATGAGCCGCTTGGTCCTGTTATTAACGATAAGGTAAAGCTTTTAATTTTGCTCGGTGATACTGCACCGAAGATTGAAGCCGCAGTAAAGTCTGCCGATAATTACGACGAAAACAAAATTGAAATTGTAAATGTTAATAATATGGAAGAAGCCGTAAACGAGGCGGCTGCAAGAGCAGAAAGCGGCGATATTGTTTCGCTTTCACCTGCAAGCGCAAGCTTTGGACTTTACAGGAATTTTGAGGAAAGAGGTAATCACTTCAAATCAATTGTAAACAGTTTGAAGTGATATTAGATATGGATTTAAGAGAAATTATTGTTAATCTTTGCAGTGCTTTTGGTGTGTCGGGAAGTGAAGAGCCTGCTGTTAATGCGGCAAAAAAGTATCTTGAAAGCTTTGCAAAAATCAGCGTTGATAATAACGGCAATCTTTTTGCAGAACTCGGAAATCTAAACTCGGAAAAAACAATTCTGCTTGACGCTCACATTGACAGAATCGGCTTGATTGTAACGGGTATTGATAAAAACGGCTTTGTTAAGGTTGATAAGTGCGGAGGTGTTGATATACGAACCTTACAAGACAGCAGTCTTGTTTTGCAGAGCAATCCCGATATTGTCGGCACAGTATGCTGTATGCCGCCGCACCTTTCTGACGGCAAGGAAGATACAGCCGTTTCAATTGATAAAACCTATGTTGATTTCGGAATGAGCGAAACGGAGATTAAAAAGCACGTAAAAATCGGTGATGTGCTTACCTTTAACACAGAGCCGAAAATGCTTTTGAATAATAAAATATCTGCGCCTGCACTTGATAATCGTTGCAGTGTGGCATCATTAATCAGATGTGCAGAGCTTTTAAGTGTAGAACAAAGCCTTGGTTATAAGGTTATTATTATGCTCAGCGTTCAGGAGGAAACTTTCGGCACAGGTGCAAAGACAGGAGCTTTTTCACTTAATGCAGATGAAGCAATAGCCGTTGACGTAAGCTTTGCTTCTCAGCCTGATGTGACGGGGCAATATTCAAAAATTGAGCTTTCTAAAGGCCCGATGATTTGCATTTCACCTATTCTTAACAGGGCAATGTCGGACAAGCTGATTGAAATTGCTGAAAATTCAAAAATTCCTTATCAGCTTGAACCGATTTCGGGAGCTACAGGTACAAATGCCGATAATATAGCTGTAACAAAGAGCGGTGTAAAAACCTCGGTGATTTCAATTCCACAGAGGTATATGCACACACCGAACGAGGTTATTTCGCTTGATGACGTAGAAAACACAGCAAAGCTGATTTGCGAGTATATAAAATGCGGAGGTGCTTTTAATGCTTGATATGAAATTGCTTAAAAGACTCTGCAAATGCGACGGAATTTCGGGCGATGAGGGAGAAGTAAGAAAGCTGATTATTGAAGAAATAAAGCCTTATGCCGACAGAATTTCCATTGACAACCTCGGCAACCTGATTGTTCAT
Organism: Clostridiales bacterium; assembly: GCA_019415925.1. GTDB lineage: Bacteria > Bacillota > Clostridia > Oscillospirales > Acutalibacteraceae > Ruminococcoides. The sequence continues at coordinate 11,551 of DXYG01000031.1, read as the reverse complement.
AAAAAAGGCAAAAACAGAGCAAAGTCAAAGCTTATGCTTTCTGCCCATATGGACGAAGTCGGCTTGATGGTTACAGATATTACCTCAGACGGCTATCTGAAATTTGATGAAGTCGGCGGAATAGACAGGCGAGTGTTACTCGGTAAAAGCGTAACGGTCGGAAATAATAAGATTAACGGCGTAATAGGAGTAAAGCCGATTCACCTCTGCAAGGGTGAAGAAACCGGCAGAATTCCCGAACTGTCTGAAATGTACATCGATATCGGAGCAGACAGCAAAGAAGACGCTTTAAAAAATATAAAATACGGTGACAGTATTAATTATGTTTCCGATTTCACTGTAACGTCAGACTCAATTACCTCAAAAGCACTTGACGACAGATTCGGTTGTCTTGTGCTGATTGAACTTATCAAGAGTGAGCTTGAATATGATATGGACTTTGCTTTTGTTGTTCAGGAAGAGGTCGGTTTAAGGGGCGCAAAGGTAGCCGCATTTACTGTTGACCCTGAATTTGCACTTGTAATAGAAACCACAACAGCCGCCGACATTCCCGAAATTGATACAAATAAACAGGTATGCAATTTATCAGACGGTGCAGTAATTTCTGTTATGGACAGGCGCACTATATATGATAAGGATATGGTTGCACTTGCCTTTGACTGTGCTGAAAAATCTGATATTAAGGCTCAATACAAACGTGCCGTTGCAGGCGGTAACGACGCCGGTGTTATTCATTCAAGCAAAAGCGGAGTAAGAACTCTTGCGGTTTCTTTGCCGTGCAGATATCTTCATTCGCCGAACTGCATTGTAAATAAGCAGGACTGCGAAAATATGATAGAGCTTGTTTTAATGCTTGCCAAAAATATTGCAGGCGGAAAATTAAGTAATAAGGAGAATTAAAATGATACTTTCTGCAAATGAAACGAATGATTTTATTACTTCTATTCAGAAAATATCAAAGAACGATGCGTTTGCCTGCAGGATTATTTCGCTCTACAACAGCTATTCTCCCGAACTTGCATTTGTTGACTACTGGATGACAGCAGACGAAAACAGCGGCAAATGTACAGGTGCCGTTGCACGCAGCGGAACAAACTTTATTCTCTTTATTACCGACGATTGTGATTTAGAAGAGATTTCCTCATTTATGCGTGTAGCAGGCGCTTCAAGCGTGCTTTGCAGCGGCAGATACAAGCTCGATTTATTCGGCAGTAAGTGCGTAACGGGTGCAATACTTGTCAGAAATAAGCCGTTTGACGTTATTGATGAAAATCTGAATATTGTTGTACCTGAAATTAAAGACGTATATGATTTGATTGTAAGGTGTGCTGACGAGAATTTCAGACCGCCTGTTTTCGAGGATTTTTACGTTGACGTTAACCACAAACTGCGACACAATGCAACGAGAATGTACGGTATATGCGAGGATAATACGCTTGTAGCCGTTGCAATGACAGTTGCAGAAAGCGAAAACGGTGCAGTGCTCGGAGCAGTTTCCTGTGACCCTGAGTACCGAAAACACGGTTACGGTTCAAGCATTGTAAAGTACATATCAAATCGCTTGATTGAGGAGAACAAGGCAGTTTTTCTGCACAGGGCAAAGAATGCAAATGTGTCATTCTACAACAACCTTGGTTTTGTTGAAACGGATAAATGGAGAGAATATTTTTTTGAAAGGTGATTTTTTGAGTTTTTTTGATATAGATGAAAGAATAGTCCTTGCTTCACAAAAGGCAATGGAGCTTTGCAAGGATAAGCTTGCTGAAATTGATGATATTCAGGAATACAATCAGCAGAAAATGATAAAAGCTTTTCAGAACGCATCGGTGCGTGAAAGCTATTTCAGCGGCTCAACGGGCTACGGTTATGACGATTTCGGCAGAGATGCACTTGACAAGGTGTATGCATTTGCCTTTGATGCTGAGGACGCACTTGTAAGACATAATTTTGTAAGCGGTACTCACGCTCTGACAGTTGCTCTTTTCGGTATGCTTCGCCCGAATGACGTTATGCTTTCCGTTACGGGTATGCCGTATGATACAATTCGCTCGGCAATCGGAATAGAGGGCGATTATCCCGGCTCGCTGAAAGACTTTAACATTGATTTTAAAATGACTGATTTAAAAGCCGACGGTACGCTTGATTATGAAGCAATAAGAGAAGCTATTGCAAATGAAAAGCCAAAAATGGTGTACATACAGCGTTCAAGGGGCTACAGCACAAGACCTTCGCTCACGTGGCGAGAAATAAAGAAAATCTGCGATATAAGCAAAAAGGAGTCGCCGAATTCTATTATTATGCTCGATAACTGCTACGGCGAATTTGTTGAAAAGGTTGAGCCTCTTTCAGTAGGCGTTGATATTATGGCAGGCTCTCTTATTAAAAATCCGGGCGGCGGAATTGCCCCGACAGGCGGCTATATCGCAGGCAAAAAAGAGCTTGTAGAGATGTGTGCCTACAGACTTACAACTCCCGGTACAGGCAAGGAAATCGGAGCTACGCTCAATACAAGCAGAGAAATGTTTATGGGCGCATATCACGCTCCTCACGTAACGGGTGAAGCACTCAAAACCGCAGTTTTTGCTTCTGCACTATTTGAAATTTTAGGATATGACACAACCCCGAAGTATAACGAGAACAGGGGAGATATTATTCAGCTTATTATGCTCGGCAACGAAGAAAAGCTAATCAGCTTTTGCGGCGGTATTCAGAGCGGCTCGGCAGTTGACAGCTTTGTTCAGCCCTTGCCATCGGATATGCCGGGATATGAAAGTCAGGTTATTATGGCAGCAGGTGCGTTTACGCTCGGTTCGTCAATTGAGCTTTCAGCCGACGCCCCTCTGCGTGAGCCGTATGCAGTATGGATGCAGGGCGGACTCAACTTTCACGGCGGGAAATTAGGCGTAATGCTTGCCGCCGACAGAATTTTAAAGGATATGGAAAAAACGCTTGGCAATTAACCAAGCGTTTTAGTTTACCTTAATTTTTTAAAAAAATCTTTAAGCAAAGCCGAACATTCATCAGCCATAATTCCGCCGACACATTCGGGCTTGAAATTATACGGCATTTCAAAGAGATTTGTAATTGTACCGCAGGAGCCGTTTTTAAAATCATAAGCGCCGAAGTAAACCTTTGGTATGTGCGCATTGATTATTGCACCCGCACACATTGGACAGGGTTCAAGTGTAACATACAACTCGCAGTTCCATAATCTCCAACCACCCAGAGTTTTACAGGCGTTGTCAATAGCTTCAATCTCGGCGTGAAGAAGTGCGTTCTTTGCTTTTTCACGTCTGTTTCTGCCTCTTGCTATTATTTCATTATTTCTTACAATAACTGCGCCAACGGGAACTTCACCGTCGTCATAAGCCTGCTTAGCCATTTCATATGCCGCAAGCATAAACTCGTTTATCATATTTATACAACCTTTAAGCTTGTGACGGTTTCAATAATAAATACATTAAGAACAAATATTACTCCGGGATTGATGAAAAATGCTTTCATTTTTTCCTTGAGGCTAAGCAGATTTGAAATCTGATTATCACTTTGCTGAATTGCTTTGTCGGAAATTCTGAAATAATTTTTATCCTTTTTAATGAGATAAAAGAACGAAATCAAACCGAGAATACAGAAAGAAGCAATCAGAAAGAAGTAAATCATCATAAAAATTCTGTCGTTGAACACGCCGGTACTTTGCAGAATATCAAGCATAACGGCATAAAAATTATTTAAGAAATGAATGATGATTGACGGAAGAATTGAATTTGTTTTGCAGTCAACGTAAGCTAAAACAAGACCGAGGATAAAAGCAAACGGAATCTGAGCAATATTGCCGTGCATTGCACCGAATACAATTGCAGAGGTAATTATTGCAAATGAGTCTCCGAACTTACGTAAAGTACCCATTAATATACCCCTGAACGCAAATTCCTCTGCAAAGGCAGGCACTATAGCGGTTGAAATAATGTAGAGAACAATTTCCAAATGATTTGAAACATTTTCAGACATACTGACCGAGTTCTGAAGCCCGAAAAACGTAAAGTTAGTCTGCACCATATCCGAAGCGGTGTTAGCAACCATTGCAACAGCCATTCCGATAAACACTAATGCCCATAATTCCTTTTGACGGACATAGCTTGTTTTAATAGTTTCCGACATACTTCTGCCCGAAAATAAAAAGTAAAACAGACCGGGTATAAATGCAGAAAAAACAGAAATGAATATTTCAAGAAAAAATACTGACACTGTATCAATTGATGCAAACGACGCTGCTCCGAACATAATTCCTAAGCCAATTGAAGATGCATACATTGATGCAAGATATGCAAACACAAAAAAGCCTAAGCCGCTTGCTGTCTTTTTTATTGTACGTTCCTGACAGAATCTTAAATAATTCTGTCTGTTGAAATTCGGTGTTGAATTATATATCATTATTTTATCACTTCCAGTTTAAATATTTTAACATACTAACAGCGATAATTCAAGGAAAAACGATAAAGTATGTTTTAATACAACAGATTTAATCTCAAAAAATTGACACTAAATAATTATTGTGCTAAAATTTATTTCAGAATATATTTTGATAAGGGAGGGGTAAGATGCAAAACAGCAATGTAACTGTAGTCAGTGCAAAAAGAGGACTTTTTAACCTCAATTTAAAAGAGCTATGGAAATACCGTGACCTTGCTATTCTTTTTGTTAAGCGTGATTTAAAGAATGTATATAAGCAGACAGTTCTCGGACCTCTCTGGATTGTAATAAATCCGTTCCTTTCAACATTTGTTTTTACCGTTATTTTCGGAATGATTGCGAATATCTCTACCGACGGTATTCCGCAGTTTCTGTTCTATATGTCGGGTAATATTTTATGGTCTTACTTTTCCAACTGCTTTAACCGTGCCTCGTCTACTTTTCTGAGTAATGCACGAATATTCGGAAAGGTGTATTTTCCTCGCCTTGTAATGCCTTTGTCGGGAATAATCTATAACTCAATAACTTTTTTGTTCAGTTTATTATGTTTGCAATTCTCGTTGCGGTATACGCTTTAACAGGTGCGAATGTTCACCCGAATTTTCTTGTGCTTGCACTTCCGCTTTTTTTGATACATATTGCTTTTCTGGGTACGGGTACGGGTCTGATTATTTCATCCCTGACAACAAAGTATCGTGATTTAAATGTACTGGTATCCTTTGGCTTAACGCTATGGATGTATCTTACACCCGTAGTATATCCCGTTTCGCAGATTCCGGAAAGCTTCCGCTTTATTATGCTTCTCAATCCTGTTGCACCTATTGTAGAAACATTCAGATATGCTTTCCTCGGCAGCGGCAGTTTTGAGTGGATTTATCTTTTGATAAGCGCAGTTGTAACTGCCGTAATTCTGATATTAGGTATGATAGTGTTCAATCAGGTAGAAAAGAATTTTATTGATACGGTCTGAAAAATGAGAGAAAATTGTGTAATTAAAACCGAAAATCTAACAAAAGAATATAAGCTCGGAGTAATCGGCTCAGGTACTTTAAGGCATGATTTGCAAAGCTGGTATGCACGAAAAAGAGGAAAAGATGACCCTAATCTGAAAATCGGAGCAAATCAGTACAGTGCAGGCGACCGTTTTCTGGCACTTGATTCTCTTGATATTGAAATTGACAGGGGAGAGAGAGTCGGAATAATCGGTGCTAACGGAGCAGGAAAGTCAACTTTTTTAAAGCTCTTGTCACGAGTAACTTCTCCTACAGAAGGTGAAATCAGCTTCAGAGGCAGAATTGCAAGTATGCTTGAAGTCGGAACAGGATTTCACGGTGAGCTTACGGGCAGGGAGAATATTTATCTCAACGGCGCAATCCTCGGAATGAACAAAGCAGAGATATCAGAAAAAATCGACAAAATCATTGAATTTTCCGAGTGCGAAAAGTTTATCGATACTCCCGTAAAACGCTATTCTTCGGGAATGTTTGTAAAGCTTGCCTTTGCCGTAGCCGCTCACCTTGACGCTGAAATTCTCATAATGGACGAGGTGCTTGCGGTGGGAGATATGCAGTTTCAGAAAAAGTGTATTGCTAAAATGCGTGAGCTTGCATTGAATGAAAACCGCACTGTACTTTACGTTTCCCACAATATGAACACAATAAGAGAGCTTTGCAGCAGATGCATTGTACTTGACCACGGTAAAAAGATTTTTGACGGCGACGTTGAAAACGCTATAAAAATTTATCTCGGCGGTGAACAGGACGATTTTGCTTTCTATGACTATAACGGAAGTCATAAAGAGCCTTGCAAGCGTAATGACATTGAGCTTTTACGGGCAGGCTACTATGGTAAGACAGACAATTTGTTTTATAATGACGAAATAATGCCGCTTGAGCTTGAGTGGCAGAATAAGAAGGATATTGATAATCTGTGTCTGCGTGTTGAAGTGAGTGATTACAGGCGTTTTCCTGTTACTGCTTTTGTTATTGAAGATTTTTATTCAGGCAAAAAGGGCGAAAAAGTATCTATGCGTTTTAAAATCAATATTGCTCAGATTGCAAGAGGAGGATATTACACACGCTATGTTTTCTACAACAGAAAAAGCGATACTCTACCGTATGAAAGCGTTGAAATTGCGGCAGGACTACGTTTTCGCAAAAGAATGCCTGAGCATAACGGCAATCGCTGGCAGAAAGCGTGGGGAAGTGTACTTATGGATGAAATAGAGGTTGATAATACAAATTAACAGATATATTAATTTACGGCTGTTCACTATCAAAGCGAACAGCCGTTTAAGTTTATTTGGATTTTATTCAATACCGAGAAGTTCTTTTGAAGATTTTACAAGGGATTTGCAGATTGCCTCTGCATCTGCTTTGTCAGAACCTACAGCGGTAATGTAAAGTTTTATTTTCGGCTCTGTACCGCTCGGACGGATTATAACAGCATTGTCACCCTCGAGATTAAGCGAAATAACGTTTGACTTGGGAAGATTGATGTCGCTGTCTTTACCTGTTGTAATGTCAGTTTCTTTCTTAAGCAGGTAGTCACAGACCTTTACAACCTTATATTTATCAATTGTTTCGGGCATATTATCTCTTACACTGCTCATAATGTCGGACATTTTCTGCATTCCTGCAGCACCCTCAAATTCAAATGAGTAGGTTTTGTTTAGGTAATAGCCGAACTCCTCATAAAGACCGTCAATCACTTCTGCAAGCGACTTGCCCTGCTTTTTGTAGAAAGCTGCCATTTCACAAACGAGCATAGAAGCAACAACAGCGTCTTTATCTCTTACATAAGTTCCCGAAAGATAACCGTAGCTTTCCTCAAAGCCGAAGAGGTAACGGTTTTCTTCGTGATTCTTTTCAAGATTTAAAATAATTTCGCCGATATACTTAAATCCTGTAAGAACATTCTTAAGCTCACAGCCATATTTTTCACAAAGCTTGTTAATTAGCTTTGTAGTAACAATTGTTTTAACAACAACGGGCTTTTCGGGAAGAGTTCCGTTTGCCTTTTTGCAGGAAAGAATGTAATTTGTCAGCATTACGCCGTCCTCGTTACCTGTAATCAGGCGGTAGCTGTCGTCATAATCCTTTACTGCAATACCTACTCTGTCTGCGTCGGGGTCAGTGGCAAGCAGAAGGTCAGGCTGTTCTTTTTCGCAAAGCTCAAGACCTTTTGCAAGAGCTTCTTTGATTTCGGGATTGGGGTAGGGGCATGTTGTGAAGTTGCCGTCGGGAAGCTCCTGCTCCTTAACAACAGTTATATCTGTTACGCCGATTCTGCCAAGAATTTTTCTTACAAGCTTATTGCCTGCACCGTTAAGCGGAGTGTAAACAACCTTTAAATCAGCGTCTTTGCAGATTCCGGGATTTACCTGCTGTTCCATAACTTTGTCAAGATATGTTTCATAAACGCTTTCGTCAACATATTCAATCATACCTGATTCTAAAGCTTTGTCAAAGTCAATAGTCTTAACGTCATTAAAAATATCGAGTTTGCAGATTTCGTCATATACGGCTGTAGCGGCAATATCAGTCATCTGACAGCCGTCCTCGCCGTAAGCCTTATAACCGTTATATGCAGCAGGGTTGTGGCTTGCAGTTACCATAATGCCTGCCTGACACTTAAAGTAACGTACAAGATATGAAAGTACGGGAGTAGGCTGGAGCTCTTTGGTAATATAAACCTTGATGCCGTTAGCAGCAAGTACTCTTGCAGCCTCAATCATAAATAAATCAGCTTTAATTCTGCTGTCGTGAGAAATTGCAACAGCACCCTTGCCGTATTTGTTAAGAATATAATTTGCAAGTCCCTGCGTAGCCTGACGTACAACGTAGATATTCATTCTGTTTGTGCCTGCGCCTATAATACCACGCAGACCGGCAGTACCAAACTTGAGCGAAGTGTAAAAACGCTCGTAAATCTCATTTTCATCATTTTTTATGCTTTCGAGTTCAGTAATTAAGTCTTTATCTTCTATAGCATTTTTACACCATTCATTATATGCCTTTATAATTTCCATAATAATACCCCCAAGAATAGTTTTAGGTATATGCTCACAAATATCCGAAAACCCTTTATTTTCAGATTAAGCACTATTAAATATACCATAAAACAGAAAAAATTACAAGTTTTATATTGCCGATAATTAAGTGTGACAGTTATATATTTTAGTTAATTTTCTCAAGTTTATAGCTGATTTCATTCTCTTCAAAGGAATATCCGTATGAATAAGCGTCACTATAGATGTTTGTGAAATCCCATTGTGAGTCTTTAGGAATATAAATGTATTTTGGAATTTCTTCAGGATTTACGCTGTAGTATGTCTTTAACCTTTCAACGCTTGAAGGATTTTCGCCCGAAATCCACGCCGATAATGTTCCGTATGGGAAATCTACCGCAAGATAACACCATGTTTTTGCCGTGAGGAAAAGAATCTTATCCTTTGGTTTGCTTTTATAATACTGTAAGTCGCTGTAAATCTGCTCATAGGTATTACAGTTATTGACGTTTGTGTATATTCCCTTTGCAGGACCGTTCTGAATCTGAGCAGTGAGGTTGCTTGTGTTTCCTGATTCCCAGAAGCAGTGCTCAGCCTTGACAGTAATCTGAAAAGCAGCCTGTAGGAAAATCATAAATGCTACAAAAAGAAAGCTTCCTCTTTTTACCCAGACAGCATATTCAATGTTATCCTGTGATGTTTTCATTTCTCTTAAAAGCTGTGCAAGAAATACGTAGCTTGCAATATTAGAAGAAGTAATTACCATTGAAATTACGTAGAAATACTGATTTGATGAGAAACAAATCGCAAACGAATAAATTATACCGAGTACAAACAGGCTTGCGAAAAGCGGTTTAGGTTTGTTTTCGCACAGAATATACGACGTAATTCCTATGAAAATCAGCGGGAACATAATTGCATTGTAGGTCGCATATGTAAGCTCGGGAAGGAGCAATACATAACAGAAAATTACAATTGCCGTTGTAACAATAAGGTAAAGTGAGCGGTGATATTTGCGCTTGCGGTCAATAATCATAATAACCATCATTGCAATGTAACTGAACAACGCAATTTTAAAGTGGCTGTGGCAGTTGTAGATGGAATTAAAGTACATACCGAACCTTGTACCAAGCGCAATCTGAGGATGCTCAGGGTCGGTCATAAGATAGGGGAGATAATCAATAATTTCCTTAATGCTTACCCTTGTAAGCGCAAAAATCAAAAATACTGCGGCAAGGGCAAATATTCCTATGCTGAAAAACAGGAAAGTCTTGCCTGTGAATAATTCGCTTTTAAGTATAAATTTTGTGTCCTTGTTCTTGATAAATGTATGAATCAGAACACATATTCCGTAAAGTATATATGCAACTGCAAGGTACGGACAGCACAGCACTGCTGCGGCAAACGCAACTCCGCTTATAATAAGAGGAAGTTTCTTTTTATAGCTTGCCGTTCCCATTATTACACCCGCAAGTGTAACAAAGTCAAGTCCCATAGTGTTATAGCTCATAGCCATAATATCATATGGTGTAAATATAAAGTAAAGAACCGATGCGAAAACAGAAACGTATCCGTATTTTCTTATGCGTGAATAAATAACAACAGAAACGGTTGTATGGAAGAGAATATAAAGCACTCTTGCGGCAAGGATAATTCCCTGAGTGGAACCCGTAATTGTAGTGAAAAGCCATACAAAAGGCATAAGAAGAAATCCCGACATCTGCGAGAGATGCCATTCGTCTTTTATCAGAGCATCACCCATATTAAACCTTTGAGGAACAGTAAGGTAAAACGCCTCGTCGTTTCCGCCAAAGCCGTAAACGCACTTCCAGAATGCAAATATCAACCCGCCGGCCATAAGTGCAATAAACAGATAATCCTGCCATTTGTATTTATCAGCTCGCTGACGCTGTGCTTTGACAAACTCTACAAGCTTTTTAAAGAGTAAATGAATATATTTTGCAACAACATTCATTATTGCAGAAGCCAGCATTGAGCATACAAAAACAATCGGAACTGCTACAAAATAAAAAGGAAGTCTGTCTGTCATAGGATTGATTTTTGCATTAAGCACAGGATAAACGAGCATATCAAATATGTATGAAATAAGATAAATTCCAAGTGCTAAGTCAGAAACTTTCCACAGCACGAACTTAACTTTTTCATTCATATTTTCAGTCTTTATTCTGCTCAGCATTACAAAAAGCAAAACAGAAAGCACATAAGGCTCAAAGCCGTACCAGTAAACATATGTACCCGATTTAAAAGTAGTACCGTAGCTTCTGTAGTAGTTAAATGTACCGAATATAAGAATTGCAAGCAAAAACAGCACAAGCGTACTTCTTGTTTTAAGCTTTATTCCGTACTCACGGATATAGCAACCCGTAAAGTAGTATGTAATCGGATAAATTCCCATCCACCAGCTCGGAATAAGCTTTGCAAATGTATCCGAAGTTTTGGGGTCTGACCACCACGCAGGGTTGTCAAAATTGAAAATGTTGAATACAGTAGGAATAATCGTAAGAAAAACAAGAGTCAGTACAAGAACCTGCTTCTGCCTTTTATTCTTAAGTTTGTTATAAGCAAGATTCAGAAATGGGATAAGCAGAAACAAACCTATATACATTTCTATGTACCACGAGTAGTTTGCTCCCGTAAAATCAAGCGTACCTAAAACAAACGATTTCAGCGTAAAATGCTCATTGTCGTGTATAGTCTTAAAAATCATACAGGCAAGAGTTGCAAGCACAAAGATAATCAGCGTCTTAGAAATACCAGAATAATACTTCCTGCTCAGCGTTTTATGACTCATCAGATAACCCGTAAGAATCATAAAAAGAGGAACGCAAACAGAGAATAACGTGCGCATAAGCACCATTATATACATTGGTACGCCTTCTACAGTCTGACTGTAAAATCCGTTGTGTAAAAAGAAATGAACCGAAAGAACGGTAAAAGCCGCAACTATTCGGATTATGTCCATAGCGGTGTTTCGGCTTTGCAATTTTTGAATATCCATTTTTATATCCTCTCAGAAAACAGTATATAAATAATTTTAACATATTTTTAGAT